>NZ_JCBAMT010000044.1:0-54103 GCF_059760445.1 Achromobacter sp. D7-1
GCCGTCCGGTGCGTTGTGCCGGACGGCCGCGGCCCGCAGATCCCAGAGCAGAAAACCCATGCCTACCATCGTGTTTCATAAGGGCGGCCAGACCTACACCGACGTGGTGAAGGACAACACCAACCTGGTGGTGCGGGCCGGCATCAAGCAGTTTCCGTATCCGCATCTGCGCTACGAGTGCGGCATGGGCAAGTGCGCCAAGTGCGCCTGCCGTGTGCTGGCGGGGGCCGAGCATTTGCCGCCGGTCAACTGGAAGGAAAAGAAGCAGCTGGGCGAGCGGATCGACCAGGGCTACCGGCTGGCGTGCCAGCTCTGGCTTACCAGCGACATCGAGCTGGTCCAGGACCTGGAGGCATAGCGGCCATGGACCCGGTGTACGTCATATTGACCAGCAAGCCTGGGGTGTTCCGCACGGAAGCGGACCAGGGTGCGGTGGACATCCTGGAAACCTACGACTACGCCTTCTACGGCCGTGCGCTGGCGGTCTACTGCATCGCCCGCCTGCATGGCGACACCAAGCTGGTCGTCACCGAAGAAACCCCGCCCTACGTGGTGAACCGCGTGCCTTCCAAATTCCTGGAAAAGTTCGCGTCAGTAGAAGCGGCCCGCAAGGAACTCGCCCACCTGACGCGCTTTGGCAGCATGGAATCGACCCTGACGCTGCGCCCGGGCGCGGTCGCAGCGGAGCATTGAACAATATGGTCCAGATCACATTCATTTCCAATGGCGGCATGGTCGCCACGGCGCCCGAGAACAGCAACCTGCTGCGCGTGTCGCTCAAGGAAAAGGGCGGCATCCCCTTCAAGTGCGGGGGGGGCCTGTGCGGCACCTGCAAGTGCCGCATCGAGGAAGGGCTGGAGAACACCGATGCCATCAAGCCGAAAGAGCGCAAGCACCTGCGCCCGGAGGACTTCGAGGCCGGCTACCGCATGGCTTGCCAGACCTTCGTCAATGGCGACGTGAAGGTTTCGTGGGTGATCCAGAACGGCAAGGGCGTGGTGGTCGGCGCGGCGTCCGATCCTGTCGAAGCGGCGACCTGAGGGCGGCTGCCCGCCAGGACGCGGCGGGCCTGGACCGGCTTATGCGCGGGCCGGCTCAGGCCACCGATGCGTGCGGCTGCTGCTGCGCTTCCGTATAGGCCTTGGCGGCGTTGTGCACGTGCTGGCTGGCCAGCAGCGCCGCCAAATCGCCGTTGCCGGCGATGACCGCATTGAGAATCTGCGAATGCTCGTCCCAGTTCTGTTTGGCGCGCAGCATGTTGCTGGGCGCGAACAGCAGCGCTGTGCGGTCGCGCAGCGAACGCATCAGATCGGTCAGCACCACGTTGCCGCCGATGGTGGCCAGCATTTCGTGGAACTGGGAATTCAACGCCAGGAACTTGTCCAGCTGCTCGCTGCGGGCGGCCTCGGTGCCTTCGCGCAGGAAAGCCTGCAGGCGCTCGACGGTCTTTTCGTCGCGGCGCTGCGCCGCGAGCTTGGCGTTCAGGCCTTCCAGCGTGGCGCGCACTTCCACCATGTCGTAAGCGACCGCGTCGGACAGCACCGACACGGACGCGCCGCGGCGCGGCTCGATGGTCACCAGGCCCTCGGCGGCCAGGGCGCGCAGCGCCTCGCGCACCGGGATGCGCGACACGCCCATTTCTTCGGACAGGCGGCCTTCCACCAGGCGATCGCCAGGCGTGAATTCGCCGCTCAGGATGCGCTCGCGCAGCTTGTCGCGGATGACGGCGAACAACTGCGGATGCTGCTCGCCGATCTTCAGCGGGGCGGAGTGCTGCGTTTCTGCGGCTTGCGGGCTGACGGGTGAGGTTGTCATGGCGAGCAGGTTCGGCTTAATGGATACAGTCTCCATTGTATTACCGGGTGTAGCCGCGTGGCTTTGGGGGCGAACCGCATCAGTGTCCCCAAAAAGCCTTGGCCAGCACGCCCAGCGCGCCCAAGGCGCATACCGCCAGCAGCACGCCGCGCACGGCGCGCGGGGGCAGGCGGTGGCGCAACCGGTTGGAGACCGCAAAACCGGCCAGCAGGAAAGGCGCCAGGCTGAGCGCCAGCCCGGCGTGATAGCCCGTGTAGCGCTTGGCCCAGGCCAGCATCGCCAGCGAGAAGATCGAGCCCAGGAACAGCACCATGCCCAGCGTGGCGCGCAGGCGCGGCGGCGCCGCGTGCTGCATCACGATGGCGATGGGCGGCGCGCCCACCGAGGTCATGGTGCCCATGATGCCGGAGGCCACGCCCGCGCCGGACACGCGTCCAGGCGTGGCGGAAAAGTGCAGGCCCGCCGCGCTCAGCGCCACCGCCACCAGGATCAAGGCGGCGAACAGTACGCCCAGCGCCTGTGGCGCGAAGCGCGTCATGGCGTAGATGGCGATCAGCGTGCCGACGGCGCGGCCCGCCAGCGCGTAGGACACCGAGGGCCAGTCGATGGCGGCGCGCTCGCGCAGCGCGGTCAAGAGCGAAATGAAGCCGCCCAGTGTCAGCAGTGGCCCCGGCGCCAATTGGGGAAAGAACATGGCCGCCACCGGCGCCGCGAACATGGCGAAGCCCACGCCGCCCACGCCCTGCGCGATCGCGGCGCCGAACACCACGGCGGCCATGGTGGCGTACTGGAGAAGATCGGGGTACGGCAGGGAAGATGTCATGCCTGGATGTGTTCTTACTATGTATACGATAGTCTATCCAGGATTTTTCCGAATTTCATGAAGTGCTTCAAAAACTAGGGTAATCCCCTGATTTTCCGACGCTATTCATGGATTTTTCAGAATTATCGCTTTCCCTAGGCGCTGCATATTTCGATTGGTATGGCTACAAACGAAATATAGTATACCGAATGTGGTGATACGACAGCCACGCATACAAGGGGAATAGCACATGCAAGCGGACGTAGTGCTCAACGCTGCTCACTGGATGTACCTGATCAGCGTGGCCGCCATCATCCTCACGATGATCCTGCGGGCCAATGTGGTGGTGCCGTCGGTGATCGGCACCTTTCTGGTGGTGCTGGCCATCACGGGCAATCCGATCAGCGCCCTGATAGGCATCTTCTCGGCCAGCTTCGTGGCGGCCAAGGAGCTGTTCAACATCTTTCTGGTGATCACCTTCATGACGGCGCTGCTCAATGCGCTGAAGACCTTGCAGGCGGACGTGCGCATGGTGCAGCCGTTTCGCCGCGTCATGCGGGGCGGGCATTCGTCCTTCCTGATCATCGCCCTCTGTACTTACGTGATCTCGCTGTTCTTCTGGCCCACGCCGGCGGTGCCGCTGGTGTCCGCCATCCTGCTGCCCGCGGCCATCGCGGCAGGCCTGCCGCCGCTGGCGGGCGCCATGGCCATTGCCATCGCCGGCCAGGGCATGGCCTTGTCCTCGGACTACGTGATCGGCGTGGCGCCCAGCATCAGCGCCAAAGCAGCGGGGGCGGCGGTCAGCGCCGCCGTGGTCGCGGACCGCGCGCTGGTGTTGTCGCTGATCACAGGCGGGGTGGCGCTGGTGGCCGCCTATCTGCTGATCCGCAAGCACATCGTGCCGGCCGACGCGGCGCTGCTGTCCGCCTGGCAGGCCCGCGCGCAGGACGGCAGCCTGGCGCGCATCGAGCAGTCTGGCTCTTTCGATAAGGCCGAACTGGCCCGCGGCACCATGGGCGCCGATCCCTCCCTGCCTAGCGGCCCGGCCCTGAGCGACGAGGAGCGCCGTCGAGTGCGCTGGTCCAAGACCTTCGCGGTCGTGACCCCGCTGGCCTTCCTGGCGGTGATCGCCGTCATGGTGCTGCCGCGCCTGTTCCCGTCCCTGCCCGCGCTGCGTGGCGGCGACGCGGCGGCGCTGGTGGGCGGCGTGGCGTTCGTGGTGATGATGCTGGTGACCCTGGCCGCGGAAGGCCCGCGCAAGATGCTGGACGTCTGTCCGGAACACGTCACCGACGGCTTTGTGTTCGCCTTCAAGGCCATGGGTTCGGTGCTGCCGATCGCCGGCTTCTTTTTCGTGGGCGCCAACGAAACCGCCGCGCAGATCCTGGGCGTGCCGCAGGCGCAGGCGCCGGGCCTGCTGTTCGAGGTGATTTCCGCCGGCCAGCACCTGATCCCCGAAAACCACTTCCTGGTGGCCTTTGGCGTGCTGCTGGTCGGCATGATCACCGGCATCGACGGTTCCGGCTTTGCCGGCCTGCCCCTGACCGGCACGCTGTCGGGCGCCCTGGGCCCGGTGGTGGGCGTGGACCCGGCGACGCTGGCGGCGGTGGGCCAGATGGGCGCGGTCTGGACCGGGGGCGGCACGCTGATCGCCTGGTCCTCGCTGATCGCGGTGGCAGGCTTCGCGCGGGTGAACGTGTTGTCGCTGGTGCGCGCCCTGCTGTTGCCGGTGCTGCTGGCGCTGTTCGTTTCGACGATCTGCGCGGTGCTGATCTGGAGTTGAACCCTGTTTGTGGCGCTGCTTTGGGGTCCCTGCGGGGACCCTTTTTTCCCAAGGGCGAGGTCGATACCGGGCAGGGGTTTACACGTATCGATCCATATTGATTAAAGTATACAATGTTCATAAGTAAGCCAGCCCGCTCAGGCACTCGCGGCCAGCCGGGCGCAGACCAAGGAAGCGCTCCCGTGGACGATCTCTCGCAGCAAACATTCCTGAATCACATCGGCGGCAGCTGGATGCCCAGCGGCACCGGCAAGACGGCGCCCAATATCAACCCGGCAGATACCGCCGACATCGTCGGCCGTTTCCAGGTCTCGGACGCCGAGGATGCGCGCCAGGCGGTGGCCGCCGCCGAAGCCGCCTTTGCCGGTTGGCGCGATACGCCGATTTCCAAGCGCGCCGCCATCCTGTTCCGCGCGGCCCAGCACCTGGAAGACCACGCCAACGACATCGCGCGCGAATTGACCCGGGAAGAGGGCAAGAGCCTGAACCTGGCCAAGGACGAGGTACTGCGCTCGGCGCAGACGATCCGCTTCTATGCGGTGGAAGGGCAGTCGTTTACGGGCGAAACCTATCCCAACGACGATCCGGATATGGTGGTCTACAGCCAGCGCGAACCGCTGGGCGTGGTGACGGTGATTTCCCCCTGGAACTTTCCCATTTCCATTCCCGCCCGCAAGATCGCCCCGGCGCTCATCACGGGCAACACCGTGGTGTTCAAGCCCTCGTCCGACGCGCCCATGTCGGGCTACCGGCTGGCCGAGGCTTTCGTGCAGGCTGGCTTGCCGGCCGGGGTGCTGAATTTCCTGACCGGCCCGGCCGGCGCGGTGGGCGAGGCCATTACGGGCGCGCGCGCGGTGCGGGCGATTTCCTTTACCGGCTCCACCGCCGCGGGCGAACAGATCCACCGGACCGCTGGGCTGACCACCCGCACGCAGATGGAGCTGGGCGGCAAGAATCCGCTGATCGTGCTGGCGGACGCCGACCTGGACCGTGCCGTGGACCTGGCGGTGAAGGGCGGATTCTCGCTGAGCGGCCAGGCCTGCACCGGCACCAGCCGGGTGCTGGTCGACAAGCGCGTGCGCCAGGCCTACACCGACAAGCTGCTGGCCCGCATCAAGGCGCTGACCATAGGCAACGGCCTGGACGGCAACTTCGACCTGGGGCCGCTGGCCACCGCCAAGCAGCTGGACAACGTGCTGGGCTATGTGGCCGTCGGCAAGCAGGAAGCCACCCATCTGTGCGGCGGCGAGCGCCTGACGGGCGCCGGGTTCGAGCGCGGGTATTACGTGTCGCCGGCGTTGTTCACCGACGTTACGCAGCAGATGCGCATCGCCCGGGAAGAGATCTTCGGGCCCGTGATCGCGCTGATCGAGGTGGACGGCTACGAGGACGCCATTGCCAAAGCCAACGACACCGAATATGGCCTGTCGGCCGCCATCGCCACCACCGATGCGCGCTACGCGCACCGGTTCGCCCGCGACATCCAGGCCGGCACGGTCAAGATCAACCGGACCACCACCGGCAACCTGATCAACGCGCCGTTCGGCGGGCTGAAGCATTCCAGCACCTCCACGTTCCGCGAATCGGGACGCGTGGGGCTGGAGTTTTACACGCAGATCAAGACTGTCTACCGCGCCGGCTGAGGCCGCGGTTCCTAAACGCAAGCAGAGGAGGTCATCCCCATGAAGCAGGTCTATCGTCTGGAACTTGAAGAAGCGCGCGTGATGGTGCGCGCGGCCATCGCCAAATCGGAAGAGATCGGCGTGTTGGAGACGATCTGCATCGTCGACGACGGCGGCTATCCCATTGCGCTGGAGCGCATGGACGGCGCCCGCATCACCGGCCCGCAAATCGCCTGGAACAAGGCCTTCACGGCGGCCGGGCACAAGCGTTCCACGCACTTGTTCAACACCCCGCCCAATGGTCCGGCGCTGCCCGGCAACGAAGCCTTCGGCATCCAGTGGAGCTTCGACGGCAAATTCGCCGTATTCGTCGGCGGCTTTCCCATCGTGGTGAACAACGAGGTGATCGGCGGCGTGGGCCTGAGCGGCGGCAACGGCGAACAGGACACCAAGGCCGGCCTGGCCGCCTTGGCGGCCCTGGCGACGCTGCTGGAGCCGCGCGGCATGAAGGTGCTGGTCGAGGCGGACATCAAGAAATAAGCGAGGCCGGCCATGGCATACCGCGTGCATATCCTGCAAACCGACGAGTCGTTCCAGGTCGAAGAAGGCGAATCCGTGCTGCAGGCCGCCGAACGCTCGGCGGTGAAGCTGCCGCACGAGTGCACCTTCGGCGGCTGCGGCACCTGCCGCATCAAACTGGAGTCCGGCGCCGTGGACTACGAAGAGTTCCCCATGGCCCTGACGCCGGAAGAGGCAGCCGAAGGCTATGCGCTGGCCTGCCAGGCCCGGCCCCTGGGCGATCTTTGCATCAGCGTGGCCAGCAGCCGGCAGTCGTTTCCGGAACCGCGCCGCCTGCCGGCCACCATCCACTGCATCGAAAAGTTCTGCGACGACGTCATCCACCTGACCTTGGCGCTGCCGCAAGAGGGCATGGACTATGTGCCGGGCCAGTACATGAACGTGGTGCTGCCCGACGGCGAGACGCGCAGCTTTTCCATGGCCTCGGCGCCCGCCGGCGGCCTGGTGGATTTCCACGTGCGCCGCATCCCCGGCGGGCGCTACACCGACCAGTGGCTGGGCCAGGCGCAGGCCGGCGCCGGCGTGGAGATCGAAGCGCCGCTGGGCGTGTTCAGCTATCACGAGGAAGACTGGCGGCCGCTCATCATGATGGCCACCGGCACGGGCATCGCGCCCATCAAGGCCATTCTGG
The DNA here is from genome assembly GCF_059760445.1 of Achromobacter sp. D7-1. Lineage (NCBI taxonomy): Bacteria > Pseudomonadati > Pseudomonadota > Betaproteobacteria > Burkholderiales > Alcaligenaceae > Achromobacter > Achromobacter sp. D7-1. The sequence continues at coordinate 7,233 of NZ_JCBAMT010000044.1, forward strand.
AGTCGCTGCTGGACAACGAAGACTGCCCGCCCGTCACGCTTTACTGGGGCATGCGCACCGAGGCCGACCTTTATCTGCGCGAGGTGATCGAAAGCTGGGCGGGAAGACTGTACGAGTTCAACTTCGTGCCGGTACTGTCGCGCGCGGGTGCGGACTGGCTGGGTCGCCGCGGCCACGTGCAGCAGGCGGTCCTGGAGGACCACCAGGATCTGTCCGAGCACGCTTTCTACCTGTGCGGCGCGCCGGAAATGATCCGCGAAGCCAAGAGCCTCCTGGCCGCGCGCGGCGCCAGCCTGGACCACATGTATTCCGACAGCTTCACCTTCCAGCACGCGCTGGCCGCCGCCTGAGCGGCCACGCATGCCTATTTAGCGGTACACCAGCACCGGCAGGCGCGTGCGCGCCAGCACGCGCTGGGTTTCGCTGCCCAGCAAGAAGCCCGTCATGCCATGGCGGCCGTGCGAACCCATGATGATCAGGTCGCAGCCCTGGTTCTGCGCCGCTTCGACGATGGCCTCGTGGGGGTGGTCGTTGACCGTGACCACGGCGTTGCATGGCACCAGCGCGTGGCGCGCTTCCATTTCCAGGTTGTCCAGGTAGGTTTGCGCGTTCTTGCGCGCCTGGTCGGTATGCTGCGCCTGCGTGGTGCCCAGCATTTCGGCCTGGTAGACCAGCAGATGGTCCTCCGGGATGGCGCGGATGAGCGTGATGGTGGCTCCCATTTCCTTGGCGAAAACAAGAGCGCGCTTGAAAGCCGATTCGGACAGCAGGGAGCCGTCCACGGCGACGAGCAGGTGCTTATACATGTTGCCTCTCCTTTAGGGAAAGGAATAGGGAGCAACTCGCCAATCCAGTATAGGCTCGCCGTCAGGCGCAATCCAGTCCTGCATACGGACGAGGTTCCCGGGCGGCCCGCCGCGCATATTTCCAAAAGAAGCCGAACCCGGGCTGCAACATAACCTCATATCGACTAAGTATTTTTCCGCGCCGCGCGGCGATGACAGAATCGGTTCGACGCCTTGAACCCACATCCGGAAACGAACTTCCATGTCATCGCCACGCCGCCAGGCTTATGCCCGCGTACTTGCCATAGCGGGCAGTCCGTCGCAACGCTCCCGTTCCTCGGTGCTGCTGCGGCACGCTGCCGGGATCCTGCAGTCGCGGGGCCTGGGCGTCGGCGAGCTGGGCTTGCGCGACATCCCGGCCGAAGAACTGATAGAAGGCAACTACGCCAGCGCCGCGGCCAATACGCTGCGCGCGCGGGTAGCGGCGGCGGATGCGGTGCTGATTTCCACGCCGGTCTACCAGGCTTCGTTTTCCGGCGGCTTGAAGGCGGTGCTGGATTTGCTGGATCCCAAGGCCCTGGCGGGCAAGGTGGTGCTGCCCATCGCCACGGGCGGCAGCCCCGCGCATCTGCTGGCGCTGGAATATGGCCTGAAGCCCGTGCTGTCCGCGCTGGGTGCGCGCCACATTCTGGCGGGCGTCTATGCCACCGATGCGCAGGTCCGCGTGGATGAATTCGGCGTGGGTGAGATCGACGCCGAGGCGCGGCGGCGGCTGGAGGACTCGGTGGAGCGCCTGTCCGAACAGGTGCTGCCGCGCGGCGCATCTGTCAATCAATCCTACGACCTGGGTCGGCTCGCGCTTGCGGGCAGTTTCAGCGTGTGACCCATGCGCCGCGCCCACGCCTACACCCCTCCCGATACGCCGATCCTGCGCTGGCTCGCGCCCGCGCTGCTGGCGGCGCTGTGGCTGGGCAGCGGCGAGACGGCCAGGCAGGTCCTGCCGCCGCTGAGCCTGCTTGCGCCGCTTCTATACCAGACGGTGCGCGGCATACGCGCGGTGGACCCGGCGCTGGTCGCAGCCGGCCGTTCGCACGATTTGGACGGCTGGTCTCTTTATCGGCATGTGCTGCTGCCGGGCGCGTTGCCGTTCATCCTGACGGGCCTGCGGCAGGGGCTGGGACTCTTATGGCTGACCTTGATAGCGCTGGAACTCTACGCGACGCCGGCGGGCCCGGGCAGGCTGCCGTTGTTGGACAGCGTGCCCCCGGGCGTGGCGACGTTGTTGCTGGGGATCGCGCTGTACGCGGGCCTCAGCCTGGGATCGGGGGCGCTGGTAGGCGTGCTCGAGCGCTGGCTGCTGCGCTGGAGGCCGCGATGATGTTTATCAATCCCAATGAGTTTGAACTGTTGCAGCACCTGGACGCGCGCGCGCGGACGGAGCCGGACGAAGCGTCCGAGCCTGCACCGCAAGCTGCGCTGCGCGTGACCTTGCGCAAGCTTGCCAAGCGTTATGGCGACCGCATTGCATTGCAGGCGCTGGACCTGGAGATCGCGGCCGGCGAGTTCGTGGCGGTGGTCGGGCGCGCCGGCAGCGGTAAAAGCACCTTGCTGCAGTTGCTGGCCGGCCAGCTTGCGCCCAGCGGCGAGCAGGGCGGAGAGCCGAGCCGCTCGCCGCTGCTGTTCGACAACTTTCCCAACTGGGCGCCCGACAGCCGTGTGCGCCTCTTGCTGCCGGACGCGCGCCTGCTGCCCTGGAAGACCGTGCTGCACAACGTGGCCCTGGGCCTGCCCGGCACGGCGCAGGCGGCAGATGCGTTGCGGCAGGTGGGCCTGGACGGCCACGGCGGCGACTGGCCCGCGCAGCTGTCCGAGGCGCAGCGTCAGCGCGTGGCGCTGGCCCGGGCCTTGGCGCGCCGCCCCGGCCTGCTGTTGCTGGACGAGCCTTTCGAGGGGCTGGACGCGCTGAGCCGCATCGAGGCGCAGCGGCTGCTGGCAGACCTCTGGCGCCAGCAGGGCTTTACCGCCGTGCTGGCGACCCACGACGTGGCCGAGGCCGTGGCGCTGGCGGATCGCATCCTGGTGCTGGACGAAGGCGGCGTGGTGCTGGACGAGCGTGTCGGCCTCGCGCATCCACGCGTGCGCGGCTCGGCCGCGTTCGCCGCGCTGGAGGCTCGCGTGCTGCGCGCCGCGCTGCGCCAGCAAGACACGCCAGACGCCGATCGGCCGCTGGCGCCCGTCATCCAGATCCGGCATCTGCGGCTCGCGGTCTGAGGCCGCACCCCGTGATTCACGCAGGGGCGGCATGGCGCCGCCCCACACACCAGGAGCAAGACCCATGAGCATTCAATCCATCAACGCCCGCAACCAGTTCCGCGGCAAGATCAAGGAAATCATCCTGGGCCCGGTGGTGTCCGAGGTGGACGTGGATACGCCGGCCGGCATCGTGACCTCGGTGATCACTACCCGGTCGGTCAAGGAACTGGACTTGCAGGTCGGCACCGAGGTGCTGGCCTTCGTCAAGGCGACCGAGGTTTCCGTCGCCAAACTGTGAACCGAAACAGATCCGCGCCGGCGCTTCCCCTGCGCCGGCGTTAGGCATATATTGTCTGCGCGATATCCGGCAATTTCCTCCTGGCTTGTGGCAGCATGTTTTGCGATTCACGGAGAACGGAAAATGCGTCGACTGCAACAATGGTTCATCGGCTGGTTATGCCTGGGGTTGGTTGCCTGCTTCCCCGCCACGGCGCAGACCAAGCTGGACAACGCGCAACTGGATCAGCTGATGGCGCCCGTGGCGCTGTATCCGGATTCGCTGCTCTCGCAAATCCTCATGGGGGCGACCTACCCCGACGATGTCGCGGCGGCCGCCAAGTGGTCGGCCGCGCACACCTCGGAATCCGGCGACAAGGCCGTCAAGGCTGTCGAAGGCGAGGCCTGGGATCCCAGCGTCAAATCCCTGGTGGCATTTCCTTCGGTCATGGACATGATGGGCCGCCAGCCGGACTGGGTGAAGTCCGTGGGCGACGCCTTCCTGGCGCAACCCGACGCTGTCATGGACTCGGTCCAGCGGCTGCGAGTCCAGGCGCAGAAAGCCGGCAACCTGAAGAGCACGCCGCAGCAGAAGGTCACCTCCAACACCACCAACGACAAGACGGTGGTGGTGATCGAGCCGGCCGATCCGCAGGTGGTGTATGTGCCCAGCTACAACCCGACGGTGGTCTACGGCGCCTGGGCCTATCCTTCCTATCCGCCTTACTACTATCCGCCGCCTCCGGGCTCGGTGTTCGCCACCTCGCTGGTGGCCGGCATAGGCTTCGGCCTGGGCGTGGCCGCGGTCAACTCCATGTGGGGCGGGTTCGACTGGGGGCACAACGACGTCGATATCGACGTCAACCGCTACAACAACATCAACGTCAACCAGCGCATCGACCGGACCAACATCAACAACAACAGGACCAACTGGCAGCACAATCCCGCCAACCGCGGCAATACCCCGTATGCGGACCAGGCCAGCCGGCAGCGTTTCGACAGCCAGCGCCAGGCCGGTGTGCAGAGCCGGGCGCAGGGCCAGGGCGGCCGTACGCCGGGCGCGGCGCCGGCCGCCAGTTCCCGCGATGCCGCCCGTGACCGCGCGGCGCAGTCGTTCGAGGGTCGCACCGGGCAATCCATTGCCGGCCATTCCGGACCGTCCGCGGGACGTGGCCAAGGCGCCGCCGGCAGGGGCGATGCCGCAGCCGGCCGCGGGCAAGGACAAGGGCAAGGCCAGCGAGCCGAGCAAGGCGGACAGGGCGGGCAGGGCGCCCGCGACCGGACCCAGGGCGGCGGACAAGCGCAGCACAACCGGCCTTCCTCCAGCGTGTCGACGCAGGACCGCCAGGCCGCGTCCCAGCGCCAGCGCGCGGACGAAGCGGCCGCGCGCGACAGGGGCCGTGCTTCCAATAGCGCCAATGCGCTGAGCGGCGCCGGCAACGGCGATCAGATGCGGCAGCAGCACAGCCGCAGCGAGATGAACCGCGGCGGCGGAGGCGGCGCGCGCGGGGGCGGCCACGCCGGCGGCGGACGCGGCGGTGGCGGCGGCGGACATTTCGGCGGCCGGAGATAAGCACCATGGACAAGGGAACTCTCATGACCATTGCTCGTTTGCGCGCGCTGGGCGCCGCGTCGCTGCTGGCGCTGGGCCTCGCGGCCCCCGTCGCCGCGCAAAGCCTGTATCCGAGCCCGCAGGCCGCCGCCGACGCCTTCGTCGACGCCATGGCCACTGGCGACCTGGACGGACTGGCCAAGGTACTGGGGCCGAATCACCGGAAGATCGTGCCGGGTGGCGTGGCGCAGGACGATATCTACCGTTTCCTGGCGGCCTGGTCGCGCAAGCACGAAATCGTGGCCGCCGGCGGCCGTTCCTGGCTGGCGGTCGGGGATTCGGGCTGGACTCTGCCCGTACCCATTGTGCGTGCCGGGCAGGGCTGGCGTTTCGACCCGGCAGCCGGCACGGCGGAAATCCGCCGCCGCGCCATCGGTCGCAACGAACTGACCGCCATCGCGACGCTGCGGGAGTTGCAGGCGGCCCAGGGCCGTTACAAGGACAGCGTGGGCCAAGGGCGCTATGCGAGCCGCCTGGTCAGCCGTCCGGGACAACGCGACGGCCTGTACTGGCCCGAAGTGCCTGGCGCGCCTCAGCAGGCCTACGGCTTGGACGCGCTCAGCATGGGGCCGGAGGTGCCGCTGGACGACGCCTATTACGGCTATCGGTACAAGGTGATGCCGGGCGCCGACGGCAGTTCGTACCGCATCGTCGCCTGGCCGGCCCGCTACGGGCAGACCGGCATCGACACCTTTGTCATCGGTCCCGACGGGCGCGTACTGGAGTCCGACCTGGGACCCGCGTCCGCGGCGCGCGCCGCCGCCTTGCGGGAACGCGATATCAGTGCCGGAACCTGGACCGACGCCGACGCGCAACCCGTTGGCACCAAATGATTTTTCCGGCTTTCGGGGAGTAATCCGCGCACGCCTGTTGCTGGGTCGCAACAGGCGTGTCCGTTTGTCCGCATCGCGTGGCGCGACGCCCTTTTGTCAGCGCGCTGTGCCTAAAATGGCGAGCACCGGGACCCTGCCCGATACCCCTTTGCCGGACCTAGAAATTGAATCCCATGCATTTTGTCCGCTACGCCCTGTTCGGCGTAGGGATGGCGCTGAGCGCCGCGGCGGCCTCGGCCCCGATTTTCGTCCTGAACTCCCTGGACGCCAACGTCAGCATCGTTGATCCGGCCACCTACAAGGAATTGCGGCGCGTGCCCACGGGCAAAGAGCCGCATCACCTGTACCTGACCCCCGACGAAAAGTCGCTCATGGTGGCCAACGCCACCAGCGATTCGATCACGCTGATGGATCCCAAGACCGGTGAAGTGCAGCGCACGCTGACCGGCATCGTCGATCCCTACCAGCTGCAGTTTTCGCCGGACATGAAGTGGTTCGTGACCGCCGCCAACCGCCTGGACCACATCGACATCTATTCCTGGCATCCGCTGGAAAAGGGCTTCGACCTCAAGCTGGTCAAGCGTATCCAGGCCGGCAAGACGCCCAGCCACATCATGATCGACAAGAACAGCACCACGGCCTACGTGACGCTGCAGGACAGCGATCAGCTCATCGCCATCGATCTGGCCACGCAGACGCCGAAGTGGACGGTGTCGGTGGGCAAGACGCCGGCCGACGTGTTCCTGACGCCTGATCAGAAGACCCTGCTGGTGGCGCTGACCGGCGACTCCTACGTCGAGGCCTACGACGTCAGCAACGGCCCGGCCAAGCTGGTGACGCGCATCAAGACCGCCGCGGGCGCCCACGCCTTCCGCGCGCAGGGCGACCACCGCCATCTGTTCGTCAGCAACCGTACCGCCAATTCCATCAGCCGCATCGACCTGCAGACGTTGGCCGTCACCGACACCTTCCCGGTGCCGGGCGGCCCGGACTGCATGGACGTGCTGGCCGACGGCAAGACCCTGCTGGTCACCTCGCGCTGGGCACGCAAGCTCACGGTGGTGGACCTTGAGCAGAAGACGGTCGTCAATCAGGTGCCGGTGGGCAAGTCGCCTCACGGCGTCTGGACCTTGAACCATGCTCCGACGAGGTAAGAGCCCCCACGCCGCGCCCGCTTGCGCGGGCTTGCTGCCCCCCAAGGGGCAGCGCTTGCCGGCAAAACGGCATGTGGCTGTGGCCGTGATGCTCGCGCTGGCCTTTCCCGCCCTGGGAACGGCCGCGCCTGCCACCTGCGACAAGCCGGTCTACCTGACTTTCGATACCGGCCACATGGGCGTGGCCCCGCTGATCGCCGACGTGCTGGCCCGCCACAACGTCAAGGTCACCTTCTTCCTGGCCAACGAGCGCACGCTGACCGACGGCTCCAGCCTGGATGACGTGTGGGCGCCGTGGTGGAAGGCGCGCGCGGCCGAAGGCCATGTCTTCGGTTCGCACACCTACGATCACGTCTATTGGCAGGCCGACCTGCCCGGCGGCAAGTTCCGCGTCAAGCCCAGCGCCGGTCCGGACGCGGGCAAGCGCGCCGAATGGACGCCCGAGCAGTATTGCGCCGAGATCAAGCGGTCCGTCACCCGTTTCCACCAGATGACGGGCAAGAACATGCTGCCGATCTACCGCGCGCCCGGCGGCAAGACCTCGCCCGCGCTGCTGAAGGCGGCCAAGGCCTGCGGCTTCGAGCACGTGGGCTGGGCGCCCGCCGGCTTCCTGGGCGATGAACTGCCCAGCGACAAATACCCCAACGTCCGCCTGCTGGACCAGGCGCTGCGCACCATCAAGCCCGGCGACATCCTGCTGGCCCACCTGGGCATCTGGTCGCGCCAGGACCCCTGGGCGCCGGCCGTGCTGGAGCCGCTGATTGTCGGTTTGCAGCGCAAGGGCTATTGTTTTGCTACTTTGGACACGCACCCGTCCTACCGCGACTGGATCGCTACTCATCATTGATCATGGATACGCTTAGTCAATTGTTCGGAGAGTGCCAGCAATGGCTCTTCGAAACGGCGATTCAGCCCGCGCTGTTCCACCTGGGCATGAGCAACTTCATCGAAGACGGCTACGACGCCACCATGTGGCTGCTGGTCGGCCTGCTGCAGATCGCGGTGCTGGTGCTGATATTCGGCCCCTTGCAGCGCCTGCGCCCCGTGGAGGCCGTGACCGACCGCCGCCAGATCGGCATCGACGTGCTGTACACGCTGATCCACCGCCTGGGCGCGTTCCGCCTGTTGCTGTTCTTTACCGTGGACCCGCTGTGGGACAGCGTGTTCGGGCAACTGCACGTCTGGGGCTTCGCGGCCTTCCAGCTGGACCAGTACTGGCCCGGCGTCACGGACAAGGCCTGGATCAGCCTGATCATCTACCTGCTGCTGTTCGACGCGGTGGACTACTTCTACCATCGCGCCCAGCATCGTTTCGGTTGGCTCTGGGCATTGCATGCGGTGCACCATAGCCAGCGCCAGATGACGATCTGGAGCGACGACCGCAACCATCTGCTGGACGACATGCTGCGCGACGTGCTGGTGGTATTCGTGTCGCAGCTGGTGGGCGTGCCGCCCGCGCAGTTCGTCATGGTGGTGGCCATCACCCAGCTGGCGCAGAGCTTCTCGCACGCCAACCTGCGCATGCATTTCGGCGCCATCGGCGAGCGCCTGCTGGTCAGCCCGCGCTTTCACCGCCATCACCACTCCATCGCCTACGACGCGTCTTCGCCAGGGCCGGTGGGCGGCTACAACTTCGGCGCGCTGTTCCCCATCTGGGACGTGCTGTTCCGCACCGCCCGCTTCGGCGTGGGCTACGGCCCTACCGGCATCCATGACCAGCAGGCGGAACTGGGCGGGCGCGATTACGGCCGCAGCTTCTGGTCGCAGCAGTGGCTGGGCTTGAAGCGCATGGTCGGCCGCGACCGCGAGCCTGCCGCCGCGCCACCGGCGCCGCCGGCTTCCGCGGAACGCGCCTGAGAACTGCCCCACGCGCTTTCCCGGTTGGAAACGCGCAAATAAAAACGAGCCCGGTAGGGCTCGTTTTTATTTGGGAGGATCGGTCTGGAAGCCCGTTTCAGGGCTGACCGTCGTGCGTGGTCTCCCGCTTGATCTCGCCGTGCCGGCGTTCCATTTCCTGGCGCAGTTCGCGGCGCAGGCGCGCGGCTTCCATGCGTTGCTTTTCTTCCAGGTTGCGCGGTTCCAGGGGCGGCACCGCGGTCGGCGCGCCCTGCTCATCCACAGCCACCATCGTGAAGTAACAGCTGTTGGTGTGGCGCACCAGCTTCTTGCGGATGTCCTCGGTGACGACCTTGATGCCGATTTCCATCGAGGTGCGGCCGGTGTAGTTCACGGCTGCCAGGAAGGTCACCAGTTCGCCCACGTGGATGGGTTCGCGGAACACTACCTGGTCCACGGACAGGGTCACCACATATTGGCCTGCGTACCGGCTGGCACAGGCGTAGGCCACCTGGTCCAGGTACTTGAGGATGGTTCCGCCGTGCACATTTCCCGAGAAATTCGCCATGTCCGGCGTCATCAGGATGGTCATCGACAGTTGGTGGCTAAAGGCTTCGTCCATGGCGGTCGTTCAATCTTGAATAAAACACCTATGGTAGCGGCAGGCGACGGTCATGGCTGGGTCTTTTCAGTGTTTTCCGCAGGCGCTTCCACCGATTCTTCGGGCGGGGCGTCGCGCAGCAGGGCGGGCGGCGTCCACAATCCATCCAGCAGCGCCGGCTCGGGCGCATAGACGCGCAGCAGCAGGCTTGCCGGCCCGGCGGCGGGCAGGGGCAGCCAGTTGGATTGCTCCTCGGGCGCGGGGGGCGCGTGGCTGATGCGCAGGTCCAGCGAACCGTCGGCGTTGTAGCGCAGGGGATCGCGGTCGCCCAGCGCGTAGCGGCTCAGCGGATTGGCAAACGGCATGCCTTGCGCATCGTAGGCCGCCAGTGACCAGAGCGCCGCGGCGGGCGGCAACTGGCCGCTCTCGAAATGCAGCGTGTAGCCGTGCGCGCCATCCAGCGGCGCGCCCTGGCTGTCGGCGGCCAGCAGCAGCACGCTCAGGTCTTCGGGCAGGCCCGCGCCCGGCTGCGCTTGCGCCGTCAGGGCGCGCCGCAGATAGGAATTGCCGTAGACGCCGAGGTTGGCGGTTTCCTGGTGCCAGCCGTTCACGCTGCGCACCGTGCCGCCGGCAGCGGCCGTCATCCGCTCGCGCGCCGTTCGCAGGCCGCGGCGCATGCCTTGTTTGGCGGGGTGGCCGAGTTGAGCGAAGTCGAACGGCCGGCCGGCGATGAGACCCGCACCGCGCAGCTTGGCCAGCATTGGCTGGTCGGTGGGATGCGGCGGATTCTTGCGCAGCAGCTCGGCCGCGTACTCGAAGTAGGCGTCGGTCGGCATGGATTCAACCTGCTCGCGCACGGGGATCCGCAGATTCAGGGAAGGATCGGATTTCACCCGCTGCGCCTGCGCGGGCAAATTCCATTGCGCCAGCGGCGTCAGCACGAAGCCGTCCTGCAAGCCGTGGACTGCGGGGTAGTCCGATGGCCCGCCCGTCTGGATCAGGTTCTTGGCCCAGATATGGGCGGTAGGCGCGTCGATGCGCGCCATGCCAGAGGGCAGCACGCCGTTCCAGCCCGGCGGCACGATCACGGTATTGCCCTTGGCCGTGCCGGTGCTGCGCTTGCCCAGCATGGCGAACACGTCGGTCCACATGTCCAGCAGCGTCAGCGTGTAGAGCCGGCCCTGGGTATCCGGCACTGACAGCACCACCGGCCCGGAAGTCAGGTCCAGCCAGGCGGCGCTGCGCAGCATGTCGGGATTGGCCCAGGGCGTTGCGGCGCCGGGCTGCGGCAGCGCGCGCCCGTGCAGGAAGGTATTGGCCGGGGCGCCTTCGGCGCCGCGCGACGGATGGGTGAACTGGCGGCGGGTCAGGTCCATCGTGACCAGCGGATAGAAGTAGAGATAGCCTTCCATCGCCGCCTGGTGGGCTGCTTCGGTGGCGGCGGCTGCCGGGGTTGGGGCGGCTGGCGCCGCCAGGACGGGCGCGGCTGGCGCCAGCGCGGCGACGGCGGCGAAAGACAGGGCCAGGGCAACAAGGCGGCGCATCGGCGCTCCTACGGACATGCGGGGGAAAAGAGGGAGAGCGGGCCGGCGCGGCGTCCCCGCAGCGGGAAGCTTGCCGGCCAGTCCAGGCAGCCGGGAATGGTAGCAGCCGCGGGATCATCCAAAATCTGCGAAAAAACCGGATTTGGCATCCAAATCTCAGACATAAGGACGGGCCAGTCTTAGGACTGATCTCATGGCGCGGCCGTCGCGCAAGGCCTATACTCGGGAAAATGTCCTTGGAAGTCGTAGGGCCTTTTCGCTTCGGCGGCCTTAAGGCTTTCTTCATTCACCAGGAGAGGAGTGTTTCATGGTCAACATGAATCGCCGCCAGTTCTTCAAGGTGACCGGTGCGACGCTGGCAGGCTCCAGCCTGGCTTTGCTGGGGGCTGCCCCCGGCACGGCCATGGCCGAAGTCCGCCAGTACAAGCTTGCGCGCATGACTGAAACGCGCAACACCTGTCCCTACTGTTCGGTCGCCTGTGGACTGCTGATGTACGGCTTGGGCGACGGCTCCAAGAACGCCCGTGCCAGCATCATGCACATCGAAGGCGACCCGGACCACCCCGTCAACCGCGGCACGCTCTGTCCGAAGGGCGCTGCCCTGATCGACTTCATCCACAGCCCCAACCGCCTGAAGTACCCGGAATACCGGGCGCCAGGTTCGGACAAGTGGGTACGGATGTCGTGGGACGACGCCCTGACTCGCATCACCAAGCTCATGAAGGCCGACCGCGACGCGAACTTCGTCGAGAAGACCGCGGATGGCAAAACCGTCAACCGGTGGCTGACCACCGGCATGCTGGCGGCCTCGGCAAGCAGCAACGAGGTCGGCTACATCACGCACAAGACCGTGCGCAGCATGGGGATACTGGCATTCGACAACCAAGCCCGTGTCTGACATGGCCCGACGGTGGCAGGTCTTGCCCCGACGTTTGGCCGTGGAGCGATGACGAACCATTGGGTCGACATCAAGAACGCGGACGTAGTACTGATCATGGGCGGCAATGCCGCCGAGGCCCACCCTTGCGGGTTCAAATGGGTCACGGAAGCAAAAGCCCATAACAAGGCGAAGCTGATCGTCGTGGATCCGCGCTTCACGCGCTCGGCATCCGTGGCGGACTTCTACGCGCCCATACGCACCGGCACCGACATCATTTTCCTGGGCGGCGTCATCAAGTATCTGCTGGATAAGGACAAGATCCAGCACGAGTACGTGCGCAACTACACGGACTTTTCCTTCATCGTGCGCGAAGACTTCGCGTTCGACGCAGGCCTGTATTCCGGCTACGACGCCGAAAAGCGCACCTACAACAAGGCCAGCTGGGACTACGAGCGCGGCGACGACGGCTACGTCAAGACCGATCCGACGCTGGCGCACCCGCGCAGCGTCTACCAGCTGCTGAAGAAGCACTATTCGCGCTACACCGAGGACATGGTCGAGCGCGTCTGCGGCACGCCCAAGGACAAGTTCCTGAAGGTGTGCGAGATGCTGGCTTCCACCGCCACCACCAACCGCGCCGCAACTATTCTCTACGCGCTGGGCTGGACGCAGCATTCCATCGGTTCGCAGATCATCCGTACCGGCGCGATGGTGCAGCTGCTGCTGGGCAACATCGGCATCGCCGGCGGCGGCATGAATGCGCTGCGCGGGCACTCGAACATCCAGGGTCTGACCGACCTGGGCCTGATGTCGAACCTGCTGCCCGGCTACATGACCTTGCCCAACGAGCCCGAACAGGACTACGGCAAGTACATCGAGTCGCGCACGCAGAAGCCCCTGCGGCCCAACCAGCTGAGCTACTGGCAGAACTACAGCAAGTTCCACGTGAGCCTGATGAAGGCCTGGTGGGGCAAGTCCGCCACGGCCGAAAACAACTGGGCGTTCGATTACCTGCCCAAGCTGGACAAGCTCTACGACATGCTGCAGGTCTACGAGCTCATGTTCCAGGGCAAGATGAACGGCTACCTTGCCCAGGGCTTCAATCCCCTGGCCGCCGCGCCCAACAAGGCCAAGCTGAATGCCGGCTTCGCCAAGCTGAAGTTCCTGGTCATCATGGACCCGCTGGTCACCGAGACCTCCGAGTTCTGGCGCAACGCGGGCGAAGCCAACGATGTGGATCCGTCCAAGATCCAGACCGAGGTCTTCCGCCTGCCGACCACCTGTTTTGCCGAGGAAGACGGCACGCTGGTGAACTCCGGCCGCTGGCTGCAATGGCACTGGAAGGGCGCCGAACCTCCGGGCGAGGCCAAGAGCGACATCGAGATCATGGCGCTGCTGTTCACGCGCCTGCGCAAGATGTACCAGGACGAGGGCGGCAAGTACCCCGACCCCATCGTCAACCTGTCCTGGCCGTACTCCAATCCGCAGAATCCCACTGCGGAAGAGTTGGCCAAGGAATACACGGGCAAGGCGCTAGTGGAACTGACGGATCCCAAGGACCCGTCCAAGGTGACGCGCAAGGCTGGCGAGCAACTGGCCGGCTTCGCGGAACTGCGCGACGATGGTTCCACCATCAGCGGCTGTTGGATCTTCGCCGGCGCCTGGGGCCCCGGCGGCAACCTGATGGCGCGGCGCGACAACAGCGATCCGACCGGCATAGGCCAGACCCTGAACTGGGCCTGGGCCTGGCCGGCCAATCGCCGCGTCCTGTACAACCGCGCGTCCTGTGACCTGACGGGCAAGCCGTTCGACCCGCGCCGCAGCCTTGTTTCGTGGAACGGCAAGTTCTGGACCGGCGCCGACATCCCCGACTTCAAGGGCGACGAGAACCCCGACGGCGGCATGGGTCCGTTCATCATGAATCCCGAGGGCGTGGCGCGCTTCTTCGCGCGGGCGGGCATGGCCGAAGGGCCGTTCCCCGAGCACTACGAACCCTTCGAGACGCCGCTGGGCTACAACCCGCTGTATCCGAAGGCCAAGGGGGTCACCAGCAATCCGGCCGCGCGGGTCTTCAAGGACGACCTGGCCGCGATGGGCACGGTGGACAAGTTCCCCTATGTGGCCACGACCTACCGCCTGACGGAGCACTTCCACTACTGGACCAAGCACGTGCGCATCAACGCGATCCTCCAGCCGGAGCAGTTCGTGGAGATCGGCGAGGCGCTGGCCAAGGAATTGGGCATCGCCAACGGTTCGCGCGTGAAGGTGTCGTCCAACCGCGGCTACATCAAGGCGGTCGCGCTGGTCACCAAGCGCCTGCGCGCGCTGACCGTCGAGGGCAAGACGGTGCATCACGTGGGCATCCCCATCCACTGGGGCTTCGTGGGCCTGGCCAAACCCGGCTTCCTCACCAACACCCTGACGCCGTTCGTGGGCGACGGGAATTCCCAGACGCCGGAATTCAAGTCGTTCCTGGTGCAGGTCGAGAAGGCTTAAGGAGACCGTCATGTCCATGCAATCCCTAGACATCAAGCGGCGCTCCGCCACCACCACGCCGCCGCCCGGCATCCGCGAGCCCATCACGGGCTCGGTGGCCAAGCTGATCGACGTCTCCAAGTGCATCGGCTGCAAAGCCTGCCAAAGCGCCTGTATGGAATGGAACGATCTGCGCGACGAGATCGGCACCAACGTCGGCGTCTACGACAATCCGGCCGACCTGACCGAGCATTCCTGGACGGTCATGCGCTTCTCCGAATACGAGAATCCGCAGGGCGACCTGGAATGGCTGATCCGCAAGGACGGCTGCATGCACTGCGAGGACCCAGGCTGCCTGAAGGCCTGTCCCTCGCCGGGCGCCATCATCCAGTACACCAACGGCATCGTGGATTTCCACGAAGAGAACTGCATCGGCTGCGGCTACTGCATCACCGGCTGTCCGTTCAACGTGCCGCGCATCTCCAAGAAGGACCACAAGGCGTACAAGTGCACCCTGTGTTCCGACCGCGTGGCCGTCGGCCAGGAACCGGCCTGCGTCAAGGCCTGTCCCACCGGCGCCATCGTCTTCGGCACCAAGGAAGACATGACGCAGCACGCCGAGGAACGGATCGTCGACCTCAAGTCGCGCGGCTTCGACAAGGCAGGCCTGTACGACCCGCAGGGCGTGGGCGGCACCCATGTCATGTATGTGCTGCATCATGCCGACCAGCCCGGGCTGTATCACGGGCTGCCCAAGGACCCGCAGATCAGTCCCATGGTTTCGCTATGGAAGGGCCTGTCCAAACCCGTGGGCGTGGCCGTGATGGCCCTGACCGCGTTGGCGGGCTTCTTCCATTACGCCCGCGTTGGCCGCAACGAGGTGTCCGAGGAAGACGAACGCCGTGCCGAAGAGGAGGTGCGCCATGAGTGAAGACCGCCACTACCGCCGCATCAAGCGCTATACGCCGGGCGAACGCACCAACCACTGGATCATCGCCTTCACGTTCATCCTGTTGGCGCTGTCCGGGCTGGCGCTGTTCCACCCGTCCATGTACTGGCTGAGCAACCTGTTCGGAGGCGGCCCCTGGACGCGCATCCTGCATCCCTTCATCGGGGTGGTGATGTTCGCCTGCTTCGTCGTGTTCGCCGGCCACATGTGGCGGCACAACCTCATGACGAAGGCCGACCGCCAGTGGATGCGGCAACTGAACGATGTGGTCGAGAACCGCGAGGAAAAGCTGCCCGAAGTCGGCAAGTACAACGCCGGCCAGAAGCTGCTGTTCTATATGCTGATCCTGTGCATGCTGGGCCTGTTCGTCAGCGGCATCGTGATCTGGCGCGAGTACTTCGCGTTCTATTTCCCGATCTGGGTCATCCGCGCCGCCTCGGTGCTGCATGCCGTCAGCGCGCTGGTGCTGATCTGCGCCATCATCGTGCACATCTACGCAGCCATCTGGGTCAAGGGCTCCTTGACCGCGATGCTGCGCGGGTACGTGACGGCGGGTTGGGCCTGGAAGCATCACCGCGCCTGGTTCCGCGAACAAATCCGAAAATAGAAAGGGAAGAAGGGCCCCCACGGCGCGCGCACTGCGTGCGTGCCGCTTGCTCTGCGGCAAATGGGGCCTTCTCCCGGCCCTCACATACCCGCCCAACGGCTGCTATCCTTCTCCTTGAAGGCTGGCAGCCGTGTTTTTTTATCTGGAGACGCAAGTGCAGCGAATTCTTCCGCGCGGCGAGATCGAAGCGCTAGACCACAACCGCATCCCCCGTGTCAGCCTGCCGGAACGCGGGTCGGTGTTCGCCACGCGCGCGGCCCGGCTGCGGCAGCTGGCGACGGACAGCCCGGTAGCCGACTACCTGCTGCTGATGGCGCATCTGGTCGACGCCCAGCACCGCGCCTTGCAGGATTGCGCGGCGCCCGAAGCGTCCGAAGAACGCATTTCGCTGGCGCAGGCGCATGGCATGCCGCCCCTGCAGGCGGTGGGCTGGCCGCGCGATCCCCTGTGGCGCGGCATACTGGGCCAACTGATAGACCACGTGGCCGGTGTCAAGGACGTGCCGGCCGAGGCCGTCGAGGTCTGCGCCACCTTGCGCCGCGCGCTGGCCGAGAACCCGGAGTCGCTGGAGGACCTGGCCGAAGCCGTGCTGTCCGAACAGGACCAGGGCGTCGACGGCGCCGTGGCACCCTTCGTGATGGCGGCCTTGCAGGTCTATTGGACCGACCTGGCCAGCCGTTTCGATGAAAAGCAACTGCCGGTGGCCAGTCCCTTCGGCGTCTGTCCGGTGTGCGCCAGCTTGCCGGTGGCCAGCGTGGTGCGCGTGGGCGGGCAGTTCGAAGGCTACCGCTACCTGTGCTGCAGCCTGTGCGCGACCCAATGGCACATGGTGCGGGTGAAGTGCTCGCACTGCGAAGACGTGGAGTCGGTGGCCTACCAGGCCATCGAAGGCCGCACGCCCGCCATCAAGGCCGAAACCTGCGACCACTGCCATACCTACCGCAAGATCTTCTACCAGGACAAGGACCTGCAGGTGGAGCCCGTGGCCGACGACCTGGCCAGCCTGATGCTGGACGTGCTGGTCGGCGAGGCCGGCTATTCGCGGGCCAGCGGCAATCCGCTGCTGTGGCACGGATCGGAGGAATAGCATGGCTGCGCATACGCCCGATGGCGGCGCGGCCGCGGTCTCCGACATTCCTTCCCTGGACCGGCTGCTGAACGCGCCGGGCATGCAAGCCGCGCTGGACCAGCATGGCAGGACCCAGGTGGTGGCGGCCCTGCGCCGCGACCTGGACGCGATGCGCGAACGCGCGCTGGCCGGCGGGCTGCCGCGCCAGGAACTCGATGCCGATGCCGTGGCGTCGCGCGTGGCCGCAGCCTTGGCCCGCGCCGCCGAGCCGAAGTTGCGTGCGGTGTACAACCTGACCGGCACCGTGCTGCACACCAATCTGGGCCGGGCGCTGCTGCCCGACGAGGCGGTGGCCTCGGTGCTGCGCGCGCTCACGACTCCCGCCAATCTGGAATTCGATCTGGACACCGGCGGACGCGGCGACCGCGACGACCTGATCGACGACCTGCTATGCGAACTGACGGGGGCCGAGGCCGCCACCGTCGTCAACAACAACGCCGCGGCCGTGCTGCTGATGTTGAACGCGCTGGCCGACCGGCGCGAAGTGGTGGTGTCGCGCGGCGAACTGGTCGAGATCGGCGGCGCGTTCCGCATCCCCGACATCATGAAGCGCGCCGGCGCCAAGCTGGTCGAAGTCGGCACCACCAACCGCACGCACGCCGCCGACTACGAAAACGCCATCGGCCCGCGCACGGCGATGCTGATGAAGGTGCATTGCAGCAACTATGCGGTCACCGGTTTCACCAAAAGCGTGAGCGTGGCCGAAGTGGCGGCCCTGGCGCATGCGCGCGGCCTGCCGGCCACCGTGGACCTGGGCAGCGGCACGCTGGTTGACCTGACGCAATTCGGTCTGCCCAAGGAAGACACCGTGCGCGAGACCATCGCGGCCGGCGCCGACCTGGTCACCTTCAGCGGCGACAAACTGCTGGGCGGTCCGCAGGCTGGCTTGCTGGTGGGCAGCAAGGATCTGATCCGCAAGATCAAGAAGAACCCGCTGAAGCGCGCCTTGCGCGTCAGCAAGCTGACCCTGGCGGCGCTGGAGCCGGTGCTGGGCCTGTATCGCGCGCCAGAATTCCTGGCCCAGCGACTGACCACGCTGCGCCTGCTGACCCGCCCGCAGCGCGACATCCAGCCGCAGGCCGAACGTCTGCGCGGCCCTCTGGCGCACGCGGCGGGCGAGCCGTACGCGGTCGAAGCCGTACCCATGTTCAGCCAGATCGGCAGCGGCGCCTTGCCGGTGGACCAGCTGCCCAGCTACGGCCTGGCCGTGCGCTACACCGGCAGCGGCCGCGCGGGACGCCATCTGGACAAGCTGGAGACGCGGCTGCGCCGCCTGCCCGTGCCCGTGATCGGCCGCATTGCCGACGACGCCTTGTGGCTGGACCTGCGCTGCCTGGAAGTGCGCGACGAAGCGGACTTTGCCGCGCAGCTGGCGCATCTGGCGGAGCAGGCATGATCATCGGCACCGCCGGCCATATCGACCATGGCAAGACCACGCTGGTGCGGGCGCTGACCGGCGTCGACACCGACAGGCTCAAGGAAGAGAAAGCGCGCGGGATTTCGATCGAGCTGGGCTACGCCTACACGCCCTTGCCCAACGGCGACGTGCTGGGCTTCATCGATGTGCCTGGCCACGAGAAGCTGGTGCACACCATGGCGGCCGGCGCCAGCGGCATCGATTTCGGCCTGCTGGTGGTGGCGGCGGACGACGGCGTCATGCCGCAGACGCGCGAGCACCTGGCCATCCTGGCCTTGCTGGGCGTGGCGCGCGGCGCGGTGGCGCTGACCAAGACCGACCGAGCCGACGCCGCGCGGCTGCAGGCGGTACGCGCCGAGATCGCGGAGCTTGCCGCTGGCACCTTTCTGCAGGACGCGCCGTTGTACGCCGTGTGCGCATCGCAATCTGGCGATGCGGGCGTGGCTGGACTGAAAGCGCACCTGGACGCCCAGGCGCAGACCATGCGCCGCCGTGATGACGCCGGCCTGTTCCGACTGGCCGTCGACCGGGTTTTCACCCTGGCCGGCCACGGCACGGTGGTGACGGGCACAGCCCATGCCGGGCTGGCCCGCGCCGGCGACGAAGCGGCCGATCTGCGGCTGATGCCTGCCGGCACGCGCGTGCGGGTGCGCAGCATCCACGCCCAGAACCAGCCCAGCGAGACCGGCGCGGCCGGCCAGCGCTGCGCCTTGAATCTTGCCGGCATGGACAAGAACGCCATAGCTCGCGGCGACTGGATCGCAGACGCGCGCTGCTTCCTGCCGTCGCGCCATGTCGATGTGGCGCTGACGCTGCTGGCATCTGCCGATGCGCCGGTGCGCGCCTGGGCGCCGCTGCATGTGCACATCGGCGCGGCGCGCCACGTCGCGCATGTGGTGCCGCTGAGCGCGGAGTCGTTGGCGCCGGGGCAGTCCGGCTGGGTGCAGCTGGTGTTCGACGAACCGGTCTGCGTCATGCCGGGCGACCGTTATATCGTGCGCAACGCGCAGGCCACGCGCACGGTGGGCGGCGGCCGGGTACTGGATCCGAACGCGCCAGACCGCAAGCGCCGTTCCGCCGCGCGCATGCAGTGGTTGCAGGCTCTGTCGTCCATGCTGGACGGCGCCGGCCTGCATCCGGTGCTGGAGCATGCCGCGCTGGGCCTGGACGAAGACGCCTTGCAGCGACTGACCGGCCGGCCCGTGGCTGAAATCCCCGCGCCGCATGGCGCGCTATGGCTGGAGGCGCGCACGCCGCAGGCGCCGCGTACCCTGATTCTTGCGGCCCATTGGGACGCAATGCGCGTCCGCGTGGAGCAGGCGCTGGTGGCGTTCCACCAAGGCGCGTCCGACGAGCCAGGGCCGGACGGCCCCCGCCTGCGCCGCATGGCCATGCCCGTCGGCCCGGATGCGCTGTGGCTGGCGGTGCTGGACGATCTGCAGCGCGACGGCCGCATCGTGCGCAACGGCCCCTGGCTGCATCTGCCCGGCCATACCGCGACCCTGGCGCCCGACGAGTCGGCGCTGGCTGAGCGCCTGCTGCCCCTGCTGGCGGCCGGCGCCTTCGACCCGCCCTGGGTGCGCGACCTGGCCCGTACGCTGGGCGAGCCCGAGGACCGCGTGCGGCAGCTGCTGCGCAAGCTCTTGCGGCGCGGCGAAGTGGCCCAGGTGGTGAAGGACTTGTTCTATCACCGCGATCAGGTGGCCGGGCTGGCGGCGCTGGCGCAGGGCCTGACGGCGCAGCCGGCAGGCTTGAACGCCGCAGCGTTCCGTGACGCCACCGGCCTGGGCAGGAAACGCGCGATCCAGATCCTGGAGTTCTTCGACCGCGTGGGCTACACCCGGCGGGTGCGCGATGCGCACGTGCTGCGCCAGGAAAGCGCCTACGGCAGCACGCGCCTGACGCAGTAACCGGTATCATGAGCGGCCACCATGGAAGGCATTCGTGCCCGGTGGCACGGCTGGGCTTCAAACCCAGTTGGGGACGTCAGACGTTCCCAGGTAGGTTCGACTCCTGCTGCCTTCCGCCATCCTTCGCGCGGCGCCCGCGCGCTAGGCCCGCAGCAGCCCCGTCACCACGCCGCCCACGCGGTCCGATTTCCAGTCCAGTTGCCCCAGGTGCCAATAGCGGACCGATCCGCCGCGATCCACCAGATAGTTCGCGGGCAGCCCGACCGCGTCCCATTGTTTCGACACCGTGCTGTTCCTGTCATGCAGCACGGTGCCGGCGACCGGCCACTTCGCCAGGAAAGTGCTGATCTTGGCCGCCGAATCGCCGACGTTCACCGCCACCAGGCGCAAGCCTTCCTCGCGATGGCGCTTGGCCATGGCGGACATGATGGGGATTTCGTCGCGGCAGGGCTCGCAAGAGGTGGCCCAGAAACTGACGATGAGCACATTGCCGCGCCAGGAGGAGAGCTTTTTCTCGCGGCCGGAGAGGTCGGGCAAGGCCAGGGGCGGCGTGGCCGTGGTCCAGGGAGCCCAGTCCGGACCGGTGGCCTTCTTGAGCGCATCGTCGCTGGCGGCCCGGACAAACCAGGGCAGGGCCGCCAGCGACAGGCCGGACTGCAGGAGTAGGCGGCGGCTGATCATGGCGGTCCCCTGGCTGGACTCAGATGGCAATCGGCTTGGCGCTGAGCTTGTAGCTGAAGCTGTCGGGATCCAGGCTGTCCAACCGGCCGGCCGCGGTTTCCCCGTTGGGATACATCAGGAAAGGCACGGGGCCATGGGCGGCGCCGGGCAGGACCACGTCGTGGCCATGGTTGTAGGCCACCCAGTTCATCTCCCAGGCGCCGAACAGCATGACGCGCGCGGCGCGCACCTTGGCGTTGGTCAGCGGCAGCTCGCCGGGAGGCTCTTCCAGCATGACCTTGCGCACGTCGGCCGGGTCCACGGGCACCCAGCCGTAGCCGGCGGCATAGAACTCGGCGCGGCAGTGCTGCGCCTTGGTGACGTCGCCCGCCTTGCCCAGGCTTTTGTAGCCGAACTCGGAGTCCGCCACGCGCAGGCCGTAGGCGTCGCGGGCGGGTATGCCGGCGGCGCGGGCCAGCGCGACGAACAGGGAGTTGATGTCGGCGCATTTGCCGTTCAGATCGTTGGCCGTGAGCATGTAGCGCACGTCGCCCACGCCGCAGCCCCGGGTGGACGCGGTCCTGCAGGTCTTCTCGACGACCCATTCGTAGATGGCGCGGGCCTGCGCCAGATCGCCGCGATGGCCGCGGGTGATCTGGTCGGCAGTGTTCTTGACGATGCCGTCGGTGGGCAGCAACGCGGTGGGCTGCAGGAATTCGCGCAGCGCCGCCGCGCTTTCCTGCGGGATGCCGGCAGCGGGAGGCTGGCTCAGGTCCACCCGCCGGTTGCGGGTCTGGAAGCGGCTGGTGACGGTGACCCTGCGTGGCGCTTGCGCATCCGGCCATTGCACGGCCAGCATCTGCACGCCATAGCCGGGCGCCTGCGTCAGCTGCGCACTGCCGCCGCCGCTGACCTGCCAGCTGCTTTGCGCGCCGCGCTGGTAGGCGGTGTCCGTGGCGTAGGGAACCGGAATCCAGATGCGCGCATGCGCGCCCGGGTCCTGCACGGTAATGTCGGTGGTCAGTTCGAAGGCGCGCCAGTCGGCGCTGACGGGGGCGAGATCCGCGCGCGCCGCCCTGGGCAGTGCCGCGCTGGCGGCGCACAGGGCGCCCGAGAAACGGAGAAAATGTCGGCGATCCATGTAGCCCTCACTCACGGTGAAGATTGGCTGTCGGTGCGCCCGGGGCCGGGCGGCCGTCCGTTGCTGCGTGCTGCCGGATCATCATAGGGCCAATCCCGGGGGCGGTGCTATCCTTTTCCACTGACCAATGGAGATTCAGATGACCACCCAGGATGTTGCCAGCGCGGCAGTGCCGCGATTGACTTCGCTTTCGCACGGGGGCGGCTGCGGCTGCAAGATCGCGCCCGGCGTGCTGTCCGAGCTGCTCAAGCGCTTCGGCCCGGCGGTCAGCTATCCCGATCTGCTGGTGGGCACCGAGACCGCCGACGACGCGGCGGTCTACCGGCTGAACGACGAGCAGGCGCTGATCGCCACCACCGACTTCTTCATGCCCATCGTCGATGATCCCTACGATTTCGGCCGCATCGCCGCGACCAACGCGCTGTCGGACGTCTATGCGATGGGCGGCACGCCCATCATGGCGTTGGCCATCGTGGGCATGCCGATCAACGTGCTGCCGCACAGCGTCATCGCCGACATCCTGCGCGGCGGCGAAGCGGTCTGCAAGGACGCTGGCATACCCGTGGCCGGCGGCCATAGCATCGATTCCGTCGAACCCATCTACGGGCTGGCGGCGATGGGCCTGGTGCATCCCGGCCGCATCAAGCGCAATGCCGATGCGCGCGCCGGCGACGTGCTGATCCTGGGCAAGGCGCTGGGCGTGGGCATCCTGTCGGCCGCGCTGAAGAAGAACCGCCTGGACGACGCCGGCTACCACGCCATGATCACCGAGACCACGCGCCTGAACCGGCCGGGTCCGGCGCTGGCCGCCATGGAAGGCGTGCACGCCATCACCGATGTGACCGGTTTCGGCCTGCTGGGACACACGCTGGAGATGGCGCGCGGCGCGCAACTGACCGCGCATGTGCGGCGCGATGCGCTGCCCTGGCTGCCCGGCGTGCAGGCGTTTGCCGCGGACGGCGTGATCACCGGCGCGTCCGGCCGCAACTGGGCCTCCTATGGCGCGTCCGTGCGTCTGGGCGAGGGCGTGAGCGACACCGAGCGCGCCTTGCTGACCGACCCGCAAACCGCGGGCGGCCTGCTGGTGGCGTGTACGCCGGATGCCGCGCAGGCGGTGCTGGACCTGTTCCGCCAGCACGGTTTTGAACAGGCGGCCGTCATCGGCGACATGCGCGCGGGCGAACCGGAAGTGCGCGTCGATTGAAGCCTTGGCTTCCCATGGGCTAGCGCGCCTGGCCTGTGCGGCCCAGCTCCTGCACCTGGTAGTTGATCTGCCAGTGCAGCAGCCGCGGATAGGCGTTCAGCCGTACCTGCTCCGCCCATTGCTCGGCCGTAGCGTCCTGTTCTGCCTCCAGCGCCAGTCCCGACGGACCTGCCCAGGGCAAGATGCGGCCGGGCTTGTCCGGCCGGAACGCCCCTTCATCCGTCAGCATCACGTGCCCGTTGTTGAAGCCGAAGCACCAGGCCGGGTCGGGCCGCGCGGCCAGCAGGTTGCAACCGCTGCGGAAGTAGGGGGTTTGCGGCAGGCTCAGGTGGTACAGCGTGGGCAGGATGTCCTTGTGGCTGCCCACGCGCGCCGGGTCGTAACGCGCCTGCGCTTGATAGGCCGGCGGCACGTACAGATAGAACGGCACGGCGCGCGCCAGCGCCGCGTCCTTCGGGTCCTGATAGTCGATGCCCAGGATGTTGTGGTCGCCGGTTACCGCGACGATGGTGCGTGACGCGTTGGCCGAGCCTTTCAGGCGCGTCAGGAAGCCGCCCAACTGGTCGTTGGCGTAGCGCAGCGTGTCGAAAGCGGCGGCCAGCGTATCCCAGCTTTTGAAATACGGCAGGCTGGCCACGTCATCCAGGGGCAGACCACCCCGCTGGCCGCCTTCCGGCACGATGAACGGGGGATGGTGGGTGGTGGACAAGGCCACGATGAATAGCGGCAGGCCATCCTCGGTGCCTTGCGCCAGCCGCTCCTCGATGTAGCGGAACATGTACTCGTCGGGCACGCCCCAGGTTCCGGCCCGTGCTTGGGGATAGCGTGCCCTGAGGGTTTGCTGGTCCACGAATTCGTGCGCGCCCAGCTTGGTGGCAAAGGTGCCAAGGTTGCGCCAGGTGGCCGCGCCGGACGTGACGAAGACGACCCGGTAGCCGCGTTGCAGAAAAGGCGTGAAGGCATTGCTGGCGAAGGGCGTATCCGCCGCCGACGATTGGCCGACGGCGGCAATCGGGCTGCGCACCAGCAGCAGGCTCAACGATTCGATGGTGCCGTTGCCTTCGGCCACGAAGCGCTCGAATATCCAGTCCTGGCGCCAGTGCGGCCGCAGCGCGCCGAGCAGGTCGCGGCCGGGACGGTCATAAGCGTTCAGATGCGCGCCCATGCTCTCCATGACCTGCAGCACCACGTGGGGCGGCCGCGCCGCCGCCGCCGGATTGGGGCCGGTTGCGGCCATGAAGGGCCGCAGGCCGTCGCCCGGCCAGCCCAGGAAGCGCTCGTAGAGCAGGCGTCCTTCGCGCGCGGTGACGGGTTCGAAGCGCTTGTCGTTGCCGCGATCCGACAGGGCCCAGGAAAAGGCCGATATGCCGTTGGGCGCAATGTCGTTGAGCAGGCGCAGCGACGAAATGCTGGTGTCGTCCTTGTTGAGCGGAAACCTGCCCAGCGAGCCTCTACAGGCCAGCACGGTGGCGGCGATGATCAGTACGAACCGGACCAGGCTGGGCGCGAATGGGCGACGCTTGAACCGCATGCGCTGCACCCGGCGGCGCCAGCGGCGGCCGAGCCACCAGGTGCCGGCCAGCACCGCCGCCAGCAGCAGGCCGGCCTGCGTCAGCGGATAGCCGTGCCACAGGGTCATCAGGATGGCGTGGGTGTCGTCGTCGACCAAACCGAACACGAAAATGTCGATCGAGCGCGAGAATGTGGCGAAGTAGAAGACGCTGACGATCGTGATGGCCGTGAACAGCATCGCCATGATCGCGCCCAGCCCCGGCAGACAGCGTTGCCAGCGCTGTTGCAAACCGGGTTTGGCGGCCGCCGCCATGGACAGCAGCAGCAGTGCCGCACAGGCGATGCTGGCGACCTTGATGTCGAACAGCAGCCCGGTCGTCAGGCTGCGCCGCACGTCCTGGGGCAGCGCGTCATAGGTCCCCGGCGCCGCATGGCGCAGCAGCAGGTAGCCGCGCCCGGCGCTTTGCGCGAGCACGCTGATCAGCCAGGGGGCCAGCAGGACCAGGCAGGAACGCTGAAAGTTGGCGAGCCAGTCTTGCCACCCCGACGCCGGACGGAAAAGCCTCATCAACATCTTGGGAGCAGGGTTACGGACACGCGCCGCAATCTACTGGAACAGCAGTCCCAAGTTATGAAGATCTGTATGGATTTTGTAGCGCGGCGTCCGGGGGGCGGGGGC
Source organism: Achromobacter sp. D7-1 (assembly GCF_059760445.1). Classification (NCBI taxonomy): domain Bacteria; kingdom Pseudomonadati; phylum Pseudomonadota; class Betaproteobacteria; order Burkholderiales; family Alcaligenaceae; genus Achromobacter; species Achromobacter sp. D7-1. Next base: position 32,690 of record NZ_JCBAMT010000044.1, read on the forward strand.
GCCTACGCGGTCAGGTCGCGCGCGGTGGCTTGCGCCTGTTCCATCAGCCAGCGCGTGACGACGTCGGCGTCGGGCGTGGCGCGGCGCGTATTGCGCACCAGCCAGTAGGCGTGCTCGGTGGCGCTGGCGGCCTGGCCGCCGACGGCCTCCAGGCGCTGGTCCGCCAGCATCGGCGCGATCAGCGCCAGCCGTCCCAGCGCGATGCCGTGGCCCGCCAGTGCCGCGTGCACGATCTGGTCGTACTGGTTGAAGCGCAGCATGCCCCGGGCGGGTGCCCGGCCCAGCCCGCGCGCGTTCAGCCATTCCGACCATTGCAGCCAGGGGCGCGTCGGGTCGTCGAATTCCAGCAGCACGTGGCGCTGCAGTTCCTCGGCATCCAGCAGGCGGGCCTTGAGCGAGGGGTGGGCTACCGGCACCACCGCCTCGCCGAACAGCCAGGCCGCGTTGTCCGGCACGCCATCGCGCAGGCTGTAGCGGATGGCGATGTCCACGCTTTCGCGGTCGATGTCGATCAGCCGGTTGTCGGCCGCCACGCGCACGTCGATGTGCGGATACGCCGCCTGGAAGTCCCCCAGCCGCGGCAACAGCCACAGCGAGGCCACGCCTATGGTGGTGGTGACGGTGACGGGCGTGCGGCGTTCGGGCGCGCGCAGCTGCTCGGTCAGGTCGCCCAGCTGGCTCAGCCAGACGTCGGCCATGCGGAACAGCTGCGCGCCTTCGGAGGTGAACGACACGCTGCGGAATCCGCGCACCAGCAGCGGCACGCCCAGATGAGCCTCCAGCGCCCGGATCTGGCGGCTCACGGCCGACTGCGTCACATGCAGGTCCTGCGCGGCCAGCGTGATGCTCATGCGGCGGCCCACGGCCACGAAGCCTCGGACCAGATCAAGCGGCGGGAGTTTGGCCAGCGGATATGGCATTCATAAAACTCATGCGTATCGGACGGAAATGTCGCTTGAGCAATAGTACCTCCAGGGCGTCCAATAAGACTCAGACGACGGGTAAGGGGCGCAGAGCCCCGCAATCCGCCGCGATCGCCGCCGCCGCGGCCCAGGGGTACGCCATGATCCAGGTATGTTGCACTGCGGGAATGTCATTCCGTCTGGCCGGCGGCTCGACTATGCTGCTCAAACACGCTTCGGGCGTCCGCATCGTGTGTCACGCTGGCACCTTGTGGCTGTCCGAATACCAGCGCTTCGATGACAGCGTGCTTCAAGCCGGTGATTCCATCACCGTCGGCAGCGATCGCGATGTCGTTCTCAGCGGCCTGCCGGATGCGCAGGTCGCGCTAATTTCCCAGTAGCCTCGGAGCCCTAGTCATGACCGCGCCTCTGCCCGATACGCCCCGCATCGAGATGTGGTTCGATTTCGCCAGCCCGTATAGCTATCTGGCGATAGAGCGCATCGACGCCCTGGCGCAGGAGGCCGCGGTCCGGGTCGATCTGCGGCCCTTTCTGCTGGGCCCGATCTTCCAGGCGCAGGGCTGGAACGACACGCCGTTCCGGCTGTTCCCGGGCAAGGGTGCCTACATGATGCGCGATATCGCCCGCCTGGCCGAAAAGTACGGCCTGGTCTACAACCGTCCGCGCCTGTTTCCGCGCATGAGCGTGCTGCCCGCGCGCATTGCGCTGCTGGGCCAGGACGAGCCCTGGGGCCGCGATTTCTGCGTGGCGGTGTTTCGGGCCAACTTCCAGCGCGACCTGGACATCCAGTCCGAGGACGTGGTGCACGGACTGCTGACGGACCTGGGCCTGGACGCCGATGCCCTGATCGCCCGCGGCAAGTCCGAAGCCGCCAAGGAAGCGCTGCGCGGCCAGGTCGACCAGGCGCGCAACCTGGGCCTGTTCGGCGCGCCGACTTTTTTCGTGGATGGCGAGATGTTCTGGGGCAACGACCGCCTAGAAGATGCGCTGGAATGGACCCGCCGCGCGGCGCCCGCCAGCGCCTGGACCTCGTCCGCCGCGCGCCCCTGAGCCGCTGCCCGCGCAAGTTTTTTCCTCACACCTCTTTCAGCAATGAAAAACGCCAGCAGTGCCTATCGCGGCGCGCCCATGCCGGGCGGCCGTTCGTTCACGCAATTCCGCGCCGCGCGCATCCGGCGCGTGTCGTTCCAGTGGAAACAGGCTGTCGATGCCGGCACGCCGGACAAGGGCAGTCCGCATAGAGGCTCGCGGGGCCGCTAGGGCCTCGCGCGCAATCTGCTCAGGGGGTGCAGCTAGCCCCTGCTGACGGGCGCCACCCGCGCCCATTCCTCGTCCGAGTACAGCCGCGAACGCAGCAGGAAGCGTTTGCCTTCCGCGCTGTCCAGCGAGAAGGCGCCACCCCGGCCGGGCACGGCGTCGATGATGAGCTGGGTGTGCTCCCAATAGGCGAACTGGTCCTCGCCCATGTAGAACGGGCAGCCCTCCAATTCGCCCAGCAGCACGTCCGAACCGCCCACCATGAATTCGCCCTGCGCGTAGCACATGGGCGAACTGCCGTCGCAGCAGCCGCCGGATTGGTGGAACATCAGCGGGCCATGCTTGGCGCGCAGGGTCTCGATCAGGCTGCGCGCCTCGTCGGTGGCGACCACGCGCGGCGTTTGCTCTGCCATGTCAGGCTCCTTTGAGGCGCGCCGGGCCTCGCGGCCCGGCGCCGGAACACAAGCAGGTCAGAAGAAACCCAGCTTCTTCGGCGAGTAGCTCACCAGCAGGTTCTTGGTCTGCTGATAGTGGTTGAGCATCATCTTGTGGTTCTCGCGCCCGATGCCGGATTGCTTGTAGCCGCCGAATGCCGCATGCGCCGGATAGGCGTGATAGCAGTTGGTCCATACGCGGCCCGCCTTGATCGCGCGTCCCATGCGGTAGCAGGTGTTGGCGTCGCGCGACCACACGCCCGCGCCCAGGCCGTAGAGCGTGTCGTTGGCCAGGGCCAGCGCGTCGTCGGCGTCCTTGAAGGTCGTCACGGCCACCACCGGCCCGAAGATTTCCTCCTGGAAAACGCGCATCTTGTTGTGGCCCTTGAACACCGTGGGCTGCACGTAATAGCCGCCCTCCAGCGCGCCCTGCATCTGCGCGCGCGAGCCGCCGGCCAGCACGTCGGCGCCTTCCTGCTTGCCGATGTCCAGGTACGACAGGATTTTCTCCAGCTGTTCGGTGGAAGCCTGTGCGCCCAGCATGGTGTCCGCGTCCAGCGGATTGCCCTGCTTGATCTCGGCCACGCGCTTCAGGGCGCGCTCCATGAACTTGTCGTACAGGGACTCCTGGATCAGCGCGCGGCTGGGGCAGGTGCAGACCTCGCCCTGGTTCAGCGCGAACATGACGAAGCCTTCGACCGCCTTGTCGAGGAAATCATCGTCCTGTGCGGCGACGTCGGCGAAGAAGATGTTGGGCGACTTGCCGCCCAGCTCCAGCGTCACCGGAATGATGTTCTGCGAGGCGTACTGCATGATGAGGCGGCCGGTGGTGGTCTCGCCGGTGAAGGCGATCTTGGCGATGCGCTTGTTCGAGGCCAGCGGCTTGCCGGCTTCCAGGCCGAAGCCCGTGACCACGTTGATCACGCCCGGGGGCAGGATGTCGCCGATCAGTTCCATCAGCAGCAGGATGCCCAGCGGCGTCTGCTCGGCGGGCTTGAGCACCACGCAGTTGCCCGCGGCCAGGGCCGGCGCCAGCTTCCATGCCGCCATCAGGATGGGGAAGTTCCACGGAATGATCTGGCCGACCACGCCCAGCGGTTCATTGAAGTGGTAGGCCACCGTGTCGCTGTCGATCTCGGACAGCCCGCCTTCCTGGCTGCGGATGCAAGAAGCGAAATAGCGGAAGTGGTCGATCGCCAGCGGAATGTCGGCGGCGCGCGCTTCGCGGATGGGTTTGCCGTTGTCCCAGGTTTCGGCCGTGGCCAGGCGCTCCAGGTTCGCCTCCATCACATCGGCGATCTGCATCAGCATGTGGGCGCGCTGCGCGGCCGGGGTTGCACCCCATTTAGGCGCGGCGCGGTGCGCGGCGTCCAGCGCCAGTTCGATGTCGCGTTCCTTCGAGCGCGCATTGCGCGTCAGCACCTGGCCCGTGACCGGCGTGACGTTGTCGAAGTATTCGCCGTCGGCGGGCTTCTGCCACTTGCCGTCGATGAAGTTGTCGTACTGGGTCTTCAGGTCCAGGCGCGTGCCGTAGGAGTCGGGGGTGATGCGGGTCGCGATGTCCATGCTTGTCTCCGGTATTGTGGGATAGCGGCAGTCGGCTGCCTGTCCTGTATCAAGCAAGGAGCGTGCCAGTCGGGGCTTCCCCGCTGGACAGCCCGCGGCTTGCATGCGAAAGTAGGTTTCAGAACGGGCAATAGGCAGCAGAGCCCCTCGAGGGCCGGCCCGCCGCCGGGCCGTCCCAAGGCGGGCCAGCCCCCTGGGGGGCAGCAAGCCCGCGCAGCGGGTGCGGCGTGGGAGCCTTCCCTGTCGCTTTTTGCGACATCGTCGCGGAACAGGTGTCGCAGAACGCCTGTCCCAGGAGACATGCATGGCCACTCATTCCCGTCAGCACGCGCTGACGCAAGCGCGCCTGCTGTTCAACCAGCAAGGCGCGGTGCCCGGCGGCATGGTCGCCGAGCCCATCCTGCGATCGTGGCGGCGCTGCGCCGACCTGGGATTCGACATGCGCGGGGTGCGCCGCGCCGAGCTCATGACCCAGGGCGAACTGCGCGAGGCCCAGCAGCGCAATGAGGCGCTGCGCCGGCTGTCCGAACCCGCCATGTCCATGCTGCGCCGCGAGGCCGGCGGCAGCGATGGCCTGGTGATCCTGTCCGACGCGCAAGGCCTGGTGCTGGACTCCGACGGCGACACCGGTTTCGCCCAGCGCGCGTCGCGCGTGGCGCTGATGCCCGGCGCGCCGTGGGACGAAGCGGCCGCAGGCACCAACGCCATCGGCACCGCGCTGGTGGAAGGCCGGCCCATCGCCGTGCATGGCGCGGAACACTATTTCGAACCCAACCGCATCCTGACCTGCGCCGCCGTCCCCATTACCGACAGCGAAGGCCGCACGCTGGGCGTGCTGGACCTGTCCAGCCCGGCCCGCGATCTCCGCCCCGACGTGCTGGAACTGGTGCGCGCCGCCGTGGACCTGATCGAGCACCGTTTATTTGAACAAGCCTATGAGCAGCACGCCGTGCTGCGGCTGCACGTGGACCATTCCGGACTGGGCGCGCCGGGCGAAGGCCTGCTCGCCTTCCAGGGCGACCTGTTGATCGGAGCCAACCGCCGCGCCTTACAGGCGCTGGGCCTGGCGCCCACCGCCCTGGGCGTGTACCGCTACGCCGACGTGTTCGACGGCGAGATGGAGCGCTGCCCCGACGCGGCCGGCAGGGTGCTGACGCGATCGGGCGCCGTGTACCACGCGCGTCTGCGTTGGCCGCGCTCGCGCGCGCCGCAGGCGCCGGCACGGCCGCTGCTGCCGCCCACCGCGGGCTCGCGCCCTGCCGCGCCGAATTTCGATGCCGCGACCCTGGGTGCGCTGGCGCGCGCCGTGCACCTGTCGGACGCGGGCGTATCCATCCTGCTGCAGGGCGAAACCGGTGTGGGCAAGGAAGTGTTCGCGCGCCAGTTGCATGCGCGCAGCAAGCGGGCCTCCGGGCCGTTCGTGGCGGTGAATTGCGCGGCGCTGCCTGAAAGCCTGATCGAGTCCGAACTATTCGGCTACGAAGACGGCGCCTTCACCGGCGCGCGCCGCCAGGGCAGCAAGGGGTTGCTGCGCCAGGCGCATGGCGGCGTGCTGTTCCTGGACGAGATCGGCGATATGCCGCTGGTGCTGCAATCGCGCCTGTTGCGCGTGTTGCAGACGCGCGAAGTCTCGCCGCTGGGCGCGGCGCGGCCGGTGTCCGTGGACTTCGCGCTGGTGTGCGCGACCCACCGGCCGCTGGCCCACGAAGGGCCCGACGCGCCGGTGCGCCCGGACCTGTATTTCCGCATCGCCGAATACACCGTCACGCTGGAGCCGCTGCGTGCGCGCGCCGACCGCCTGGAGTTGCTGCGCGGCCTGTGGGCGGCGCAGGGTGCGGGGCCGGTCCTGCCGCCCGATATCGAAGCGATCCTGGTGGCGTACGCGTGGCCAGGAAACTATCGGCAACTGGTGGCGGTATTGCGCACGCTGCACGTGCTGGCAGGGCCTGCCGGCATGGTCGACGCCGACATGCTACCCGCCGACATCCGCGGCGCGGCGGCAGCGCCGCAAGCCACAGGCGGCGACGGCGATCCGGCAAATCTGCAAGCCATGACGGACGCTGCGATTCGCGAGGCCCTGGCCGCTCACGGCGGCAACGTCAGCCGCGCGGCGCGCGCATTGGGCGTGCACCGCAGCACGCTGTACCGGCGCGCTGCGGCGCTGGCCTCGCCGCGCGCAAGATAGTTTTTTTGCCTAGCCCACCAGGCGCGCAAGTTCCGCGCCCGGATCCTTGGCGCGCATGAAGGCTTCGCCCACCAGGAAGGCATCGACCTTGTGCTGGCGCATCAGCTGCACGTCTTCGGGCTTGAGGATGCCGCTTTCGGTCACGACGCGCTTGCCCGCGGGGATCCGGGGCAGCAGGTCCAGCGTGTTCGACAGGCTGGTCTCGAAGGTGCGCAGGTTGCGGTTGTTGATGCCGAGCAGTGGCGTCTTCATGGTCAGCGCGATGTCGAGTTCCTTGGCGTCGTGCACTTCCACCAGCACGTCCATGCCCAGTTCCATCGCCAGCGTTTCATAGTCGCGCAATTGCGCGGGGCTGAGCGCGGCCACGATCAACAGCACGCAGTCCGCGCCCATGGCGCGCGCGGCGATGATCTGGTACGGGTCGATCACGAAGTCCTTGCGCAGCACCGGCAGCGAGCAAGCCGCGCGCGCCTGGCGCAGGTGGTCGTGGGAACCCTGGAAGAACTGCACGTCGGTCAGCACCGAGAGGCAGGCTGCGCCATGCACCGCATAGGTGGAGGCGATTTCCGGGGGATTGAAGGGGTCGCGCAGCACGCCCTTGGAGGGCGAGGCTTTCTTGATTTCAGCGATGACGCCGGCCTTGCCTTGCGAGATCTTGTCTTCGATGGCTTGGGCAAAGCCACGCACGTCCTGCCGCGCCTGCGCTTCGCGCAGGACTTCGGCTTCGCTGCGCATCTGGCGAGCGGCGGCGACTTCCTCGGCCTTGACGGCGAGGATCTTCGCGAGAATATCGTTCATTTCAGGAATTTCCGGGTATATGCGCAGAATTCTTCCAGCTTGGCTCGCGCCGCGCCGGTGGAGATCAATTCGAATGCTAGTGCTAAGGCTTCGGGAATGGAATCGGCTTTATTGCCAGCATAGATGGCGAGTCCCGCATTGAGCGCGACGATGTCGCGGGCGGTGCCCTCGACATTTTCGAGCGCCTCTATGACAAGCTCGCGCGATTGTTCGCGATTGGACACCTTGATGCTCCGGTTGGACATCATGGATAGCCCGTAGTCCTCGGGATGGATCTCATATTCGAGGATTTTTCCGTCCTTGAGTTCCCCGACCAGGGTGGCGCCGCCCAGCGAGGCCTCGTCCATGCCGTCCTTGCCGTGCACCACCAGCACGTGGCGCGAACCCAGGCGTTCCAGCACGCGCACCTGGATGCCGACCAGGTCCGGATGGAACACGCCCATCAGCTGGTTGGCGGCGCCGGCCGGATTGGTCAGCGGGCCCAGGATGTTGAAGATCGTCCGCACGCCCAGCTCCTTGCGCACGGCGGCCACGTTCTTCATGGCGCCATGGTGGGCGGGCGCGAACATGAAACCGATGCCGGTGGCCTGGATGCACTCGGCCACCTGCTCGGGCGTCAACACCAGGTTGGCGCCCAGCGCTTCCAGCACGTCGGCGCTGCCGCTGGAGGACGAGGCGCTGCGGTTGCCGTGCTTGGCGATCGGCACGCCGGCGGCGGCTGCCACAAACATTGCTGTGGTGGAAATGTTGAAGGTATGGCTGCCGTCGCCGCCGGTACCGCACATGTCGAGCAGGTCGGCGGGGTTGGGCGTGACCACGGGCGTGGCGAATTCGCGCATGACCTGCGCGGCCGCGGTGATCTCGCCTATGGTCTCTTTCTTCACGCGCAGGCCCATCAGCAGGGCGCTTGCGATCTGCGGCGACATTTCGCCGCGCATCAGCATGCGCATGAGATGCAGCATTTCGTCGTGGAAAATTTCGCGGTGTTCAATGCAGCGCGTCAGCGCTTCGGCGGGGGAAATCGTCACGATGCGTCCTTCTTAGGCGAGGTTCAGGAAATTGCGGAGCAGGGCATGGCCGTGCTCGCTGAGCACCGACTCGGGATGGAACTGTACTCCGTATAGCGGCAGGGTCTTGTGGCGCACGCCCATGATGTCGCCGTCCGGCGCGGTCGCGGTCACGGCCAGGCAGTCGGGCAGGGTGGCGGGATCGATGGTCAGCGAGTTGTAACGGATCACGGTGTAGGGGGTGGGCAGATCGGTGAAGATGTCCGTGCCCGTATGCGAGATCCGCACGGTCTTGCCGTGCATGATCTGCTGCGCGCGCACGATGTCGCCGCCGTAGGCCGCGCCGATGGCCTGGTGGCCCAGGCACACGCCCAGGATGGGTTTCTTGCCGGCGAAGGCCTGGATAACGGGCACCGAGATGCCCGCCTCGGCGGGGGAGCAGGGGCCGGGCGACACGCAGATGCGGTCCGGATTCATGGCGGCGATCTCTTCCAGCGTGATCTGGTCGTTGCGCGCCACGCGCACGTCCTCGCCCAGTTCACCGAAGTACTGAACCAGGTTGTAGGTGAAAGAGTCGTAGTTGTCGATCATCAACAGCATTTAATTCTCCTCTAGGGCCGCCCGGCGGCCCGGATATGTCCGGTTGGGGGCGGGGCCTCAGATGGGCTCGTCCAGGCCGTGCTGCACCTGCTCCGCCGCGCGCAGCACGGCGCGGGCCTTGGCTTCGGTTTCGGCCCATTCGGCTTCGGGGTTGGAGTCGGCCACGATGCCGGCGGCGGCCTGCACATACAGCGTGCCGTCCTTGATGACGCCGGTGCGGATGGCGATGGCCACGTCCATTTCGCCGCCGTAGCTCAGGTAGCCGGCCGCGCCGCCGTAGATGCCGCGGCGCACGGGCTCGAGTTCGTCGATGATCTTCATGGCCTCGACCTTGGGCGCGCCGGTCAAGGTGCCGGCGGGGAAGGAGGCGCGCAGCACGTCCATGCTGCTCATGCCCGGGTTCAGCGTGCCGGTGACGTTGGATACCAGATGCATTACGTGCGAATAGCGCTCGATCACCATGGTGTCGCTGACCTTGACCGAGCCCACCTGGGCCACGCGGCCCACGTCGTTGCGCGCCAGGTCGATCAGCATCACGTGTTCGGCCACTTCCTTGGGGTCGGCCTTCAGTTCGGCGGCAAGGGCGGCGTCTTCCTCGGGGGTACCACCGCGCTTGCGGGTGCCAGCCAGGGGACGGATGGTGATCTGCGACTTGGGTTCGCCGTCTTCCACCACGCGCTCCTGGCGCACCAGGATCTCCGGCGACGCGCCGACCACCTGGAAGTCGCCGAAGTTCCAGAAGTACATGTAGGGGGAGGGATTGAGCGACCGCAGGGCGCGGTAGAGGGAGAGGGGGGAATCGCGGAAGGGCTTGGCGATGACCTGGCCGATCTGCACTTGCATCAGGTCGCCGGCGGCGATGTGTTCCTTGGCGCGGTGCACGGCCGCCAGATAGTCTTCCTTCTTGAAGTCGCGTCGCTCTTCGGTCTGCATGCTGGAGTGGCTGTAGGGAATTTCCACGGGGCGTCGCAGGCGGGTGCGCAGGTCGTGCAGGCGCTGCTGGGCGCGGCTGTAAGACTCGGGCTGGCTCGGGTCGGCGTAGACCATCAGGTAGATGCGGCCGGCCAGGTTGTCGACGATGACCAGCTCGTCCACGTGCATCAGCATCAGGTCGGGCGTACCGCCTTCCATGCCGGCGGGAAACGGCTTGACCGCGGGGCCCAGGCAGGGCTCGATGTGGCGCACCGTGTCGTAGCCGAAATAGCCCGCCAGGCCGCCGCAGAAGCGCGGCATGCCCGGGCGCAGGGCGACCTTGAAGCGGCTCTGGTACTGCTCGATGAAGGCCAGCGGATCGCCGTCGTGGGTCTCGGCGACCTTGCCGTCATGCAGCACTTCGGTGCGGGTGCCGCTGGCGCGGATCACCGTGCGGGCCGGCAGGCCGATGAAGGAATAGCGGCCGAAGCGCTCGCCGCCCACCACCGATTCCATCAGGCAGGTCATGCGCCCGCCCTGGGGGCCGGCATGCGCCAGCTTCAGGTAGATGCCCAGCGGGGTGTCCAGGTCGGCATAGGTTTCGGCGACCAGCGGGATGCGGTTGTAGCCTTGTGCGGCGAGGGCCTTGAATTCGATTTCGGTCATGTCGGGTCTCGTGAGCGATTTATCTGCTTTCGGACCAGGCGCACAACAAAAAAGCCCGGTCCAGGTTACTGGTTCCGGGCTTGGCTCTGTGTTTTACACAGCTACGGCACTAGGCGGCATACGCGTCCAGGGCCGGGAGGGATCATCGCCACCCGGAAGACAAACGCCACCAGCGCCACGAGGCGCCGAGCATTTGGTTCTGGATGGAAACGTTCATTGAGCTTTGTTCAGTATTGAATTCGCGGTGAGCCGCCAAGTATTCAGGAGCCTGTTTTTGCCGCGTTCCGGTTTTGATTCCAGATCACGACCCACTCGGCGGCAGCGACTAGCGTGTCCACTATACCATCGACATCCAGCTCGCGCACGTCGCGGCCTTCGTTGTAGCCATAAGGCACCACCAGGACCTGGGTGCCCGCGCTGCGGCCCGCCTGGGCGTCATTGACCGAATCGCCGATGGTCACGGCTTCCTCCGCGGCGACGCCGAGCAAGTCGCAGGCATGCAACACCTGGTCGGGATCCGGCTTGCGGCGCTCGCAGGTGTCGCCGCAGACCACGGCGTCGAAAAAGCCCGCCAGGCCCGTGCGCTGCAGCAGCGGCAGGGTGAATTCGGTGGGCTTGTTGGTCACCACCGCCAGCTTCAGGCCCTGCTCGCGCATGAGCTTCAAGCCTTCGATGACGCCGGGGTAGATCTGCGCTTTCTCACCGTTGGACAGGTGGTAGTGGCGATAGAAGGCGGCGCGGGCGACATCGAACTCGGCGGCAGTGGGGTCGGCGGCGTCCAGGCTGCCGGCCAGGCTGCGGCGCACCAGGTTGTCCACGCCCTTGCCGACGAAGGTGGCCACCACGTCTTCGCGCAGCGGCGACATGCCCAGCTCCACGCGCATGGCGTTGGCCGCGAAGGCCAGGTCGGGAATCGAATCCAGCAGGGTGCCGTCCAGGTCCAGCAGCGCGGCGCGAAAAACGGTCATGTCGGTTCCCGAGGCTTAGATGGCGGTGGTTTCGCCGATGGCGATCTGGTCGCGCATGGACTTGATGATGCCGGCGTAGTCCGGCTTGCCGAAAATGGCGGAGCCGGCCACGAAGGTGTCGGCGCCGGCGCGGCGGATTTCGGCGATGTTGTCGATCTTCACGCCGCCGTCCACTTGCAGCACGATTTCCTGGCCGCCGGCCTGCATCCAGGCGTCGATCCGGGCGCGCGCCTCGCGCAGCTTGGTCAGCGCGCCGGGGATGAAGCTCTGGCCGCCAAAGCCCGGATTGACCGACATGATCAGGATCAGGTCGATCTTGTCCATCACATAGTCCAGGTAGGACAGCGGGGTGGCGGGGTTGAACACCAGGCCGGCCTTACAGCCGTTTTCGCGGATCAGCGACAGGGTGCGGTCCACGTGGCGGCTGGCGTCCGGGTGGAAGCTGATGTAGTCGGCGCCGGCCTTGGCGAACATCGGCACCAGGTCGTCCACCGGTTCCACCATCAGATGCACGTCGATCGGCACCTGGACGTGGGGGCGGATCGCCGCGCACACCATCGGGCCGATGGTCAGATTGGGGACATAGTGGTTGTCCATCACGTCCACGTGGATCCAGTCGGCGCCGGCGGCGACGACGTTGCGGACTTCCTCGCCCAGGCGGGCGAAGTCGGCCGACAGGATGCTGGGGGTGATGCGGGTGGAAGCCTGTTGGGTAGACATGATGTTCGGGATCGGGGAGGGCATAATGTGCCATTATTGCAGTTTGAGGCGCGGTACCGGGAATGGCCCGGCCCGGCGGGTCCGGGAACCGCGTCTTTTCCTGCGTCCGGCGCCGTACCACGGTGGCCTGCCAGCATCACACAGGGAAGGACTGTGAAACCTTACGACCTGAGCGTCTCTGTCTCTCCGCGCTTCGTGCCCGAACAGTCCGACCCTGCCGAACAGCAGTTCGTGTTCGCCTATACCGTCCGCATCACCAATACCGGCGAGCATCCCGCCCAGGTGATCAGCCGCCACTGGATCATCACCGACGGCAACCAGCGCGTGCAGGAAGTGCGCGGCCTGGGCATCGTCGGGCAGCAGCCCTTGCTGGCGCCCGGCGAAACCTTCGAATACACCAGCGGCTGTCCCCTGCCTACCCCGGTGGGCACGATGCGGGGCACCTATCACTGCGTCGGCGAGAACGGCATTCCGTTCGAAGTGCCGATCGCCGAATTCGTCCTGGCCATGCCGCGTACCCTGCATTGAATGGCCCGGCCACCCGTCGCACGTTTTTTCATTTGCTCATGAAGCGCATTCTCAGTCTGTCCGTGCTGTCCGTATTGCTGGCGGCATGTTCCACCCCCTCCGATATCCCGCCCGACTCGGGCTCGTCCAGCATCCCCGGCCCGTCCGCGCCTGCGGCCGACGGCCCTCTGGTGGTGCCGTCGCTGGCATCCTTGCCGGACACGCCACCGCGCGCGCTGGCCGGCAAGTACAAGGCGGCCAACTGGTCCGAGATGCCCGGCTGGAGCAACGATGACCTGTCGCGCTTCTGGCCCCTGTTTCTGCGCAACTGCCGCGGCCTGATGCGGCCGACCAGCGGCAACCTGGCCGCGCCCGCGCGCGCCACGCCGCGGGCCTGGCAGCCGGTCTGCGCCGCCGCGGTGGATCCGGCCCGCGCGCCCGCTGCCGGTGATGGCGAGGGCGTGCGCCGCTTCCTCCAGACCTACCTGCAGCCCTGGCGCCTGAACGCCGCCGACGGCAAGCCGGCCACCAATACCGTGACGGGCTATTACGAGCCTCTGGTGCGCGGCTCGCGCCGCCAGGGTGGCAGCCACCAATGGCCGCTGTACACCGTGCCCGCGGACCTGCTGACCATCGACCTGGGCTCGATCTATCCGGAACTGGCGGGCAAGCGCGTGCGCGGCAAGCTGGACGGCAAGCGCGTGGTGCCCTATGACTCGCGCGCCGCCATCGAGTCCTCGGGCCGCCGCCCGCCCGTGCTGGTGTGGGTGGACGACCCCGTCGACAACTTCTTCTTGCAGGTGCAGGGCTCGGGCCGGGTGCAGCTGACCGACGGCCCCGATTCGGGCAAGACCATTCGCGTGGCCTATGCCGACCACAACGGCCAGCCCTATGCGTCCATCGGCCGCTGGCTGATCGACCGCGGCGAGCTGTCCGCCGACCAGGCCTCCATGCAGAACATCCGCGCCTGGGCCCAGCGCAACCCCAAGCGCGTGCCGGAAATGCTCAACGCCAACCCGGCGGTGGTGTTCTTCCGCGAAGAAATGGTGGTTGATCCGGAACAAGGCCCCAAGGGCGCCTATGCCGTGCCGCTGGCCCCGATGCGCTCGATCGCGGTCGACGCGGGCTTCGTGCCGCTGGGTACGCCCGTGTTTCTGGCCACGACCTATCCTGCATCCGACCGGCCGCTGCAGCGCCTGGTGCTGGCGCAGGATACGGGCACGGCCATCCGAGGCGGCGCGCGCGCCGACTTCTATTGGGGCTACGGCGACGAAGCCGGCCAGCAGGCCGGCCGCATGAAGCAGCGCGGCCAGATGTGGGTGCTGTGGCCGAAACAGGCCGGGGAGCCGAGCGCAAGATGAGCCATCAGATCGTCGTTTGCGGGGCCGGCATCGTCGGCCTGTCCACCGCCCTGGCGCTGGCCCGCCGCGGCCAGCGCGTGGCCGTGCTGGCGCCGCGCGCCAGCGTGCCGCCGGCCGATCCCGACCGCTATCACCCGCGCGTCTACGCCATTTCGCCCGCCAGCCAGCGCTTTCTGGCCGAACTGGGCGTGTGGGACGCCATGCCCGCGTCCCGGCTGACGCCGGTCAACGCCATGGAAATCCACGGCGACGCCGACGGTCAGGTCAACCTGAGCGCCTGGCAGGCGGCGCTGCCGCAATTGGCCTGGATCGTCGAGTCCGGCGAAATCGAGCGCGTGCTGATCCAGGCGGTCCGCATGTTCGGCATTCCCTGGCTGGAGGACCGCTGCACGGGTTACCGCGACGGTGCGATCGACACCGAAAGCGGCGCGCGCATCGAGGCCGAGCTGTTCGTAGGCGCCGATGGCGCCGCATCGCCGCTGCGCGAGGCTGCCGGGCTGAAGCATGAGGCCGTGTCCTACGACGACACGGGCCTGGTAGTGCACCTGGACGCGGAGCGCCCGCACCAGGGCGCCGCTTTCCAATGGTTCCGCGACGACGGCGTGTTGGCCCTGCTGCCGCTGCCCGACACCTCGGCCGGTCCGCAGGTTTCCATGGTCTGGTCCATGCGCACCGAGCTGGCCCAGGCGCTGCTGGCCTTGCCGCCCGAGGAGCAGGCCACCCGGCTCGAGGCCCTGCTGGCCGAGGCCGCCGAGGGCCGTTTGGGCGCGCTGAAGGTCCGCAGCAAGCTGCATGGCTTCCCCTTGACGCTGGAACGCGCCCAGATGGTCGCGCCCGGCATCGCGCTGGCGGGCGACGCGGCGCACCGCCTGCACCCGCTGGCGGGCCAGGGGCTGAACCTGGGCCTGGGCGATGTCGAGGCCCTGGCCCGCGTCGTCGCCGGCCGCGAAGCCTACCGCGCGGCGGGCGACCTGCGCGTGCTGCACCGCTACCAGCGCGCGCGCGCCGAGCCGGTGCTGGCCATGCGCCTGGCCACCGACGGCCTGCACAAGCTGTTCGCCTCGCGGGCGACGCCGCTGGTCTGGCTGCGCAACGCCGGCATGCACTGGGTGGAAAGGGCGCCGCTGATCAAGCGCCGCCTGATTACCGGCGCTTCGGCCAACTAACCGGTTCCGCCCCGCCGGCGGAACCTAGCCTGCGGGCGAACTGTCTGACCCATAGGGGGCGCCTGCCCGTGCGGGCCGGATTCGCCCAGGCGCGGATCGGTTACCCTTTCCGCACAAGAACACGATAGACAAGTACAGGAGTACCGATGAATTTCCGCATATCCGCCACTCTGGCGGCTTGTTTCCTGGCCGCGGGCCTGGGCTTGTCCGCCGGCGCGGCGGCCCAGGGCGACAAGTCTGTCTCGACCCAGTCGGTGGGGCAGCCTGGCAAGGGCGACAAGAGCTATTCCACCACCCAGGTGGCGCCGGCCGATCCCGTGGCGGACGCGGTCAAGGACCGCTTTCGCCAGCGTTTCGACGGCATGGACGTGACGGCCGTGCGCCGCACGCCTTACGGCCTGTTCGAAGTGCAGCTGGGCATGGACCTGATCTACACGGATGAAAAGGTGACCTGGGTCATGGAAGGTCCGTTGATCGACGCCATGACGCGCCGCGACGTCACCCGCGAAACGCAGGAGCGCCTGAGCGCCGTATCGTTCGACCAGTTGCCGCTGGACCTGGCCATCAAGCAGGTCAAGGGCGACGGCTCGCGCAAGGTCGCGATCTTCGAAGACCCCAATTGCGGCTACTGCAAGCAATTGCGCAAGACGCTGGAAAACGTCGACAACATCACCGTCTACACCTTCCTCTATCCCATCCTGTCGCCGGATTCCAAGGACAAGGTGCGCGACGTGTGGTGCTCCAAGGACCCGGGCGCCACCTGGGACGACTGGATGCTGCGCGGCAAAAAGCCCGCCACCGCGAATTGCGACGTGCCCGAGGACAAGCTGCTGGCGCTGGGCCAGAAGCTGATGGTGCGCGGCACGCCGACCACCTTCTTTGCAGACGGCTCGCGCGTCAGCGGCGCCTTGCCGCTGGAGCAATTCAAAGCCCGCTTGAACTGACCGGCGCGCGGCGCCGGCCGGGAGGCTGGCGCCACAGGCGCCTAGCCCCCGGAGACAGCTCTTGAAAATCGCAATACTCGACGATTACCACGACGTAGCGAAGCGCTATGCGGATTGGACCTCGCTGGGCGGTGACGCCGAGGTGCGGATCTTCAACAATTTCATCCCGGAAGGGCAGGTCGAGCCATCGCTCGAGTCCTTCGACGTGATCGTCGCCATGCGCGAGCGCACGCCGTTCCCTGCCGAACGAATCCGCGCCCTCCCAAATCTGCGCCTACTGGTCACCACCGGCATGCGCAACAACGCCATCGACATGCAGGCCTGCGCCGAGCAGGGCATCATCGTCTGCGGCGCGCCCGGCAGCGCCGACGCCAACACCGCCACGGCCGAACTCGCCTGGGCGCATATCCTGGGCCTGTTCAAGCACCTGCCCGCTGAAGACGCGGCCATGCGCCGCGGCATGTGGCAGACGGCCATGCCTGAGCCGCTGGCGGGCAAGCGCCTGGGCGTGCTGGGCCTGGGCAAGCTGGGCGCGGCGGTGGCCAAGGTGGGCCTGGCATTCGGCATGGAGGTGGTGGCCTGGAGCCCCAACCTGACCGACGAGCGCGCCGAGGCCGCCGGCGTGAAGCGGGTGGACAAACACGAGCTCTTCGCCACGTCGGACGTCATCAGCCTGCACCTGATCCTGTCCGAGCGCAGCCGCCACGTGGTCGACGCCGCCGCGCTGGCCGCGATGAAGCCGACCGCCTACCTGGTCAACACCTCGCGCGCCGGCCTGGTGGACCAGGAAGCCCTGATGGACGCGCTGGTGAAGTTCCGCATCGCGGGCGCCGGCCTGGATGTCTATCCCGAGGAACCGTTGTCGCCCACGGACACCGTGCGCGACCTGGACAACGTGATCCTGACGCCGCACCTGGGCTACGTCAGCCGCGAGAACTTCGAAGCCTTCTACCAGAACGCCCTGGAAGCGGTGAAGGCGTGGAAGGCCGGCAAGCCCATCCGCGTGCTGAACGCGTAGGCGTTGCGACTGTAAAAAGTAAAAAGGCTGCCCAGGGCAGCCTTTTTTACTTCCGCGCAGTTGTCAGCCGCGCGTGAACGTCACCTTCTTCTCGACGATGGCGCCCGGCTCCTGCGTCTGCGGCGCATCGCCACAGGCTTCGCCGGCATCCTCTTGCGGATCCTCGGCGTCGAACGCCGTGTCGCCGTTGGCGTCCGGCACGCCGGTGGGCTTCAGGCCCACGAAGTCGAACAGGTCACGGTCCATCAAGTGCGAGGGCACCACGCGCGACAGCGCGTTGAACACGTTCCACGAGCGGCCCGGATGCTGCTTGTCCCATTCCTTGATCATGCGGCCTACTTCCTTGCGCTTCAGGTTCTCTTGCGAGCCGCAGAGATTGCAGGGAATGATGGGGAACTGTTTGAGTTCCGCATAGGCGATCAGGTCGGTCTCCGGCACATAGGCCAGGGGGCGGATCACCGTGTGGCGGCCGTCGTCCGACACCAGCTTGGGCGGCATGCCCTTGGCCTTGCCGCCGTAGAACAGGTTCAGGAAGAACGTGCCCAGGATGTCGTCGCGGTGATGGCCCAGCGCGATCTTGGTGGCGCCCAGCTCGGAGGCGACGCGGTACAGGATGCCGCGGCGCAAGCGCGAACAGAGCGAGCACATGGTCTTGCCCTCTTCCAGCACGCGCGTGACGATGGAATAGGTGTCCTGCGTCTCGATGTGGAAGGGCACGCCCAGCGTCTTCAGATACTCGGGCAGGATATGGTCGGGAAAGCCGGGCTGCTTCTGGTCCAGGTTGACCGCGATCAGCTCGAACTTGAAGGGCGCGCGCTTCTGCAACTGCAGCAGGATGTCCAGCATCGCATAGGAATCCTTGCCGCCGGACAGACAGACCATCACGCGGTCGCCTTCCCCGATCATGTTGTAGTCGGACAGGGCGCGGGTGGTTTCGCGCGCCAGGCGCTTGGTCAGCTTGTTGCCTTCGTGGCGGGCCTTTTCTTCGGCCTCGGTGCGAAAGCGCACCTCGGGGGTAGCGATATCGTTCATGGTCAACGCGTGATCTGGATTTCCACGCCTACCGCCGCGCAGTCGGAAAAGGCCATGGGTTTGCTGATGCGCAGGCGCAGGGCGCGGATTTCCTGGAAGTCGGCCAGCAGGCGCGCCGCGACCTGTTCCGACAGGGTTTCGATCAGGTTCACGTGCGCCTGCGTGCATTCTTCCACGATGGCTTCGCGCAGCCGGCGGTAGTCCAGCACGCTGTGGATATCGTGGTCGTCGACCGAGCGCTGGATGTCCACGTCGAATTCGGCGTCGACATGCAGGGGCTGGGTGGCGCGGCGCTCGTGCTCGAGGATGCCGATGCGGGCATCGAGCGCGAGCCCGGAAAGAATGATACGGCGTGTAGGCATGATGAAAACCTGGGTGGGGTAGCCCGGAATTGTAAGGCGACAGCGGAACGAGGGCGGCGCGCTGGCTACAATCCGGCCATGTCCGGGCGTCCGCGAGGCGCCGGCGCAGTCAATAAGGGGTGAAATGCAACAGATGCACGATTCGGTCATTGTAGGCGGCGGCCCGGCCGGCGCCTCCTGCGCCCTGTGGTTGGCGCGGCTGGGCCTGTCCCCGCTATTGGTCGAGGCCGGCGCCCGGCTGGGCGGGCTGGGCAATGACAACCCTTTCGCCGACGACTGGATCGCCGTGCTGCCGGGCGTCACCGGGCAGCAGGTGGCCGCCAATATCGACGCCAGCGTGCGCGCGGCCGGCGTGCCGCTGCGGCTGGAAACGCGCGTCGCCGGGGTGCGCCCCTGCAAGGGCGGCATCGAGGCCACGCTGTCCGGCCCGGACGGCGCCGAATCCCTGGTGCGCGGGCGCACCCTGGTGATCGCCTCCGGCGTGCGCGCCAAGGGCCTGCCGGACCATCCTCCGAATGCATCCTGGCCGGGCGTGCTGATCGGTCCTGGCTCGCCCATCGTGGCGCAGGACTACTCGGGCTTGTCGGTGGCGGTGCTGGGCGGGGGCGACAACGCTTTCGAAAACTATGTCTACGTGCGCAACCGCGGCGCCCGCAGCGTGCATCTCTATGCCCGCAGCGTCCGCGCCCAGCAGCAATGGGTGACGCGCGCCGGCCGCGAAGGCGTGCACATCGGCCCGTACAAGGTGGACCCCGCCAGCCGCAGCGTGGACGGCAGGCAATACGACCTGATCCTGGTCTTCTACGGCTGGGAGCCCCAGGCCGGCTTTGCCGACAGCCTGCATCTGGCCCGCGACGAGCGCGGCTACATCCGCACGGACTTCGCCACCGCCGAAACCAGCGTGCCGGACATCTATGCCGTGGGCGAGGTGGCGCACCGGATGCATCCCTGCGTGGTCACCTCCATGGCCGACGGCGTGGTCGCAGCCAAGGCCATCCAGCGCCGCTGGGAGCGCGGCGCGGAATAAGGCGGCTGGCTCAGGCCGCGAGCAGGAATTCCATCACCGCGGCTTCGAACGCCTCGGGCAATTCGATGTTGGCCAAGTGCACGGCCGGCAGCGTCAGCAGCCTGGCGCCGGGAATGGTCGCGGCGATCTGCTCGCCATGGCTGGCCGCAGTGACGGTGTCGTGCTGGCCGGCGATGACCAGTGTCGGATTGGGGACCAGGGCGATGGTCCGGCGCAGGTCGAAGTCCCGCACGGCCGCAAATGCGCCCGCCAGGCCGTGCTTGTCGGTGCTCAGCAGCATGGCGCGGAACGGTTCGACGGCAGGGTTGCCATCTCGTAACCAGGACGCGGGAAACCAGTTCTTCAGGAACGTTTCGGCTGTTTCCGACATGTCTTCCGCCCGCAGCGTGGCGGCGATGCGTTCGTCCCATTGCGGCGCCGGTCCCAGATAGGCCGAAGTGTTGCTCAGGATCAGGCGGCCGACGCGCTCGGGAGCATGCACCCCCAGCCACTGGCCGACGATGCCGCCCAGCGACAGTCCCAGGAAATGCGCGCGCTCGATGCCCAGCCCATCCAGCAGTTCCAGCACATCGCGGCCCAGGCGGTCCAGCGAATAGGGGCCTTGCGGCACGCTGGACGCGCCATGGCCGCGGTAGTCATAGCGCAGCACGCGGAAGTGGCGGGTCAGCGCGGGAATCTGCGCGTCCCACATGTGCAGCGTGGTGCCGATGGAGTTCGCCAGCACCAGCGTGGGCAGGTCCGCGTGGCCATCGTAACGGTAGGCGATGCGGGCGCCGTCGCCGGCGGTGTAGTGGGAGATATCTTGCATGATGGTTCGCCTCTCGGTGATGGGTGTGAGGCAAATCGTAGTTGCGCACCGTTCAAGAAAAAATTACAAAGTTCTCACAATCATTGTCGGAAAAACAGACATGAGCGAATTCACGCTGCACGATCTCCAGTGCTTCGACGCGGTGGCGCGCGCCGGCGGCTTCCAGGCGGCCGCGGTAACGCTGCACCGTTCGCACCCGGCGGTGTTCGCCGCCGTGGCCAAGCTGGAACGGCAGCTGGGCCTGGCCCTGCTGGACCGCAGCGGCTACCGCGTGAGCCTGACAGCCGCGGGGCAGTCCTTCCACGCCCGTGCGCAATCGCTGCTGCGCGAGCTGACCGCCTTGCGTGCGCACGCCGAACAACTGGCGATGGGCGAGGAAACCGAACTGCGGATCGTGATCGGCGATTTCTGCCCGCGGCCCTACGTGCTGGGCTTGTTGAGCCGTTTCTTCGCGGACTGTCCGGCCACGCGCCTGGACCTGCACTTCGAAGCCGTGTCCGGGCCGCTGGAACGCCTTTACGATGGCGAGGCCGACCTCATCCTGCATCGCGTCGACAAGAACGACGCCCGCATCGAATGGGTCGATTTGGTCAAAGTGCCTTTCGTGCCCGTCGTGGCGCCGGGCTTTCTGCGTGAGCCCGTGCCGCGCGCGATCAAGCCCGCGCTGCTGCGCGACTACACGCAATGCGTCATGCGCGATACCGCCACGCACTCGCCATCGCAAGACTATTTCACCGTCGAAGGCGCGCGCCAGTGCACGGTGGCTGACCAGTTGATGAAGAAGGAAATCATCCTGCAAGGCATGGGCTGGGGCCATATGCCGCGCTTTCTCATCGACGATGAACTGCGTGACGGCAGTCTGCTTTCCATTGCCAACCGCCATCTGCCCGGCAGCGTCGAAGAACTGGTGGCGGCGCGGCGCACGGACCGGGCGCAAGGCCCGGTGTCGAACCGCTTGTGGCAGTACCTGCAGGCTGCCGCGCCAGCCTTGCGCCGCGCCTTGGCATCGCGTCGCGGCCGCTAAGGGAAAATACGCATGGCATAGCGCCACACGCTTCTTCAGAATGCCTTCCAGACGCAAGTTCGTCTTCAAATTTTCGCCGACTGCCAGTGTTGCCAGTCAGGCGTAGGGCAAAAAGGCCCGAGCCGGAAT
>NZ_JCBAMT010000045.1:0-53882 GCF_059760445.1 Achromobacter sp. D7-1
CGTCGTCCGCGCTCCTGCTGGCGGGGGGTGTGTTGTCCCGGGTGGAGACACCCCGCCGGGACGCGCCCAGGCAGCACCGGGCGGGTAAAGGGGCGCGGGGTTTCGCGACAAGCCTCCCGCCATATCCGATGGATATGGCGGGCGCATTTTTTGGGATTTGTCGCGCCAGTGCGGCGGGCGTAGAGTGCTGGACAGTCCAAATGCCGCAAGGAGCCGTCATGACCAGCTGGTCCGCCAAACAGTATTCCGCCTTTGAAAACGAACGCACCCGCCCGGTGCGGGACCTGGTCGCTGCCTTGCCCAACCAGGACGTGAGGCGCGCGGTCGACCTGGGCTGCGGCCCGGGCAATTCCACCGAGGTGCTGGCCAGCCGCTATCCGGACGCCGAGGTCAGCGGCATGGACAGCTCGGAGGACATGCTCCAGTCGGCGAGAAAGCGCCTGCCGGGGATGCAATTCGAACTGGCCGACATCGCCACGTGGAATCCGCCCGGGACCTACGACGTGATCCTGGCGAACGCCGCCTTGCAATGGGTGCCGGACCACGCGACGCTGTATCCGCGCCTGGTCGGCAAGCTGGCCCCGGGCGGCAGCCTGGCCGTGCAGACGCCCGACAATCTGGAGGAGCCGGCCCACCGCCTGGCGCGCCAGGTGGCCGGCGAAGCGCCCTGGGCCGCCGCCATCGGCGGCTTCAAGCATCCGCCGCGGCATAGCGCCGCCTGGTACTACGAACTGCTCAAGCCGCATTGCGACCTGCTGGACGTGTGGCGCACGACTTATCACCATCCACTGGCGGGCGCGGCAGCCGTGGTGGAATGGTTCAAGGGCACGGCGCTGCGGCCTTACCTGGATCGGCTGGACGCGGCTGGACAGGCCAGTTTCCTGGCCCGTTACCAGTCGCTGATCGAAGAAGCGTATCCAGCTCTCGCCGACGGCACGGTGCTGCTGCCGTTCCCGCGGCTGTTCATCATTGCGGGGCCGAAGCAGGGCTGAGATCCCCGGCAGGGGGCTCCCAGCCGCCGCCCAATGACCGGTACAGGTCCACCAGCACCAGCGACACCGCGGCCTGGGTCGACACGCGCTCCTGGTCGCTGGCCAGCACTGCGTTCTGCGCGCTGAGCACATTCACGAAGTCCGACGCGCCCGCGGCATATTGGCGCTGCGCGTTGAGCAGAGCCTGGCGGGCGCTCTCGGAGGCGCGCTCCAGGCTGGCGCGGGTCAGCTGCTGCGCCTGATAGGCGGTCATGGCGTTGTCGACCTCGTGCCAGGCGTTCAGCACGGTTTTTTGATACAGCAGCGCCGCCTCTTGAGCCTGCGATTCGCGCAGCCGCAGCCTGCCTCGCAGCCGGCCGCCCTGGAAAATGGGAATCTGCAATGCGGGGCCGACGCCGAAGATGCCGGCGTTGTCGGTATCCAGGTCCCGCAGCTGCAAGGCTTGCAGGCCAAGGTTGCCGGAGAGCGTGATGCGCGGATAGAAATCGCCCTCCGCCACGCCGACCGCGGCCACGGCCGCATGCAGATTGGCTTGCGCGCGCCGGATATCGGGCCGGCGCCCGGCCAGTTCACTGGGCAGTCCGACGGGAACCTGCAGCGGGCCGCCGGGTATCGGCCCGATGGCGGCCAGGCGTTCCTGCAACGCGCCTGGCGGCTGCTCCAGCAGCAGCGCCAAGGCATTCATCAACTGGTCGACGCGCAACGCCAACGGCGGCACCCGGGCCTCGATGGCGGCGGCCTGCGCGTCGGCTTGCGACACGTCCAGTTCGGTGGCCACGCCTTCGCGCTGGCGCAAGCGGGTCAGCGCCAGGTTGCGTTCGGCATTGGCGAGCGTCTTGCGCAGCACGTCCAGCTGGTTCTGCGCGCCGCGCAGCAGGATGTAGTTGCGTGCCGTTTCGGCGCGGATGGCCAGGACCACGCCGCGTTGCGCCTCCAGCGCCGCCTGCGACTGGGCGCCGGCCTGCTCGACTTCGCGCCGCACGCGGCCCCACAGGTCCAGTTCCCAGCTGGCGTCCACGCCGGCCTGCCACAAATTGAATGAGGATTTGCCGCCGCGCCCCGAAGGGTCCGCCAGGCCGACCTCGCTGTTCTGGCCGCGCTTGTAGCTTGCGCCCGCGCCGATTCCAGGCAGGCCGTCGGCCTCGGTCACGCGCAGGGCCGCGCGGCTTTGCAGCAGGCGCTCGTGGGCGATGCGTATGTCCAGGTTGGCCGCGGTCGCTTCGATGATCAGGGCGCTCAGGGTGGGATCGCCGAAGCTGTCCCACCAGGATGTGTTCACGTCTTGGGGTACTGGGACGCTGCTTGCGGCGGACTCGTCGGGCATACGCCATTGCGCGGGCAACTGCGGCTGGGGAGCTTGAAAGTCGGGACCCACGGCGCAGCCCGCCAACACGGAAAGGGCGCAGGTAAATGCGGTATGGACCAAGAGGCGCGGGGTCATTGTGTGGACTCCTCTGCCGCCGCCGTATCGACCAAGGCTTCGACGGACATGCCGGCGCGCAGCGGCGGCGCGCCGTCGGCCGGCGCATCCAGCATGATCTTGACGGGCAGGCGCTGCGCCACCTTGGTGAAGTTGCCGGTGGCATTGCTGGGGACCACCGGCGAAAAGCTCAGGCCCGTGGCCGGCGCGATGCTCTGCACGCGGCCGCGCAGCGGCGTATCCGGATAGGCGTCGACCATGATGACTGCGGGCTGCCCCGGGCGCATGCGGGTCAACTGCTTTTCGCGGAAGTTCGCCACAACATAGGCTTGCTGCAGCGGCACCACCGCGAGGATGGGCGTGCCGGGGCTGACGTAGGCGCCCACCCGCAGCGAGCGCCTGCCCACGATGCCATCGATAGGGGAGACGACCTGGGTATGCGACAGATTGAGTTGCGCCCGGTCCTTCAGGGCCTGCGCGCGCAGCAGCCCGGCCTGCGCGGCCTCGCGATTGGCTTGCAGCACTTCGCGCTGCTTGCGGGCGGCCTGCAAGGTCGCCGTGTGTTCGGCCTGGCGCGCCTGTGCCATGTCCAGACGGCTGCGGGCCTGTTCATAGGCCTGCTGCGTGCCGGCACCCTCGCTGGCCAGCCTGCGGTGGCGCTGGGCTTCGCTTTCGGCATAGCGGATATCGGCCAGGTCGGCGCGCGTGACGGCGATGGCCTGGTCGATCACGGCCTGCTGGCGTTCCAGCGTTGCGGCCGCGTCCGACAGGCGCGCGCTGGCCACCGCGAGTTCGGCGCTTGCGGCCGCCAGCGCGGCCCGATGGTCGCGGTCGTCGATGCGCGCGAGCAGCTGGCCTTGCTTGACGGGCTGGTTGTCTTCGACCAACACGGCGTCGATGAAGCCGGATACCTGCGGCGCGACGATGGTGTGATCGGCGACGACGGTGGCGTCGTCGGTGGATTCGGTGGCGCCGGTGGCGGACCATGACCAGCCTGCATAGGCCAGCAGGGCCAGGGCGCCGAGGGCGCCGGCGCGTGGAAGGGGAGAAGTCAAGAGAGAGAAGGACATGATATGGACTCGATTTCAGGCCGCGGCGCGCGGAGGGTAGATCCGGGTCGCGACGAAGGGGATCAGCAGGATGAGGAGCACGGCGACGCCGGCCATGCACAGATAGAGATCGGCGGAGGTCAGCACGGCGGCCTGCTCCTGGATGCGGCGGGACAGCGCTGCCGCGCTTTCGCCTGCCGTGCTCAGCGGAAAGTTGCCCAGTTGGTCGGCCAGCATGCTGGAGTGGTAATTGCGGCGCGCGGTGGTCAGCGCGTCCAGCAGGCCGGTGGCGGCGACTGCGGCAAAGCCCTTGATGGTGTTGAACCAGGACGAGGCCCAGGGGCCGTCCTGCGGCGCCAGGCCACCGGTGGCCAGCATCAGTAACGGGATCACGGCCATGGGCTGGGCGAAGATCTGCACGGCTTCGAGCAGGTAGAACTGCTCGCGCGACCAGACCGGCGTCAGTTGCGACCCGAGCAGGCAGGACAGCGCCAGCAGTCCGAGCCCAGCAGCCAGCACCCAGCGGCAATCCACCTGGCGCAGGTTGCACAGCGCGGCGACCAGCGGCAGCGCAATCAACTGCGGCAGGCCCATGGTCAGCAATACCGGCGCTGTTTCCAGCGGGCGATAGCCGCGCAATTGCGCCAAGAAAGTCGACGGAATCAGGATCACGCCCAACAGCACGATCAGCACGCCGCCCAGTGTCAGCAAGGCATGGCTCAGGTTGCGGTGGCGCAAAAGCTGGATCTTGAAAAACGGCAAGGGGTGGGACCATTCGTTGATCATGAACAGCACCATCAGCGCGCTACCGCCGCCCAGCAGCACGGAGATCAGCGGTGAGTTCAGCCAGTCCAGCCGGTCGCCCTGCAACAGGCCGATGACCAGCATGGACAACGCCGGCGCGCCCAGCAGCAGGCCGCGCCAGTCGAACAGGCGCAGCCGTTCGAGCTTGAGCGGGTCCTGGGGCAGGCCGCGCCAGACGGCCCAGGCGGCGAGCGCCGCAGGGCCGACGATCAGCCAGAAGGCCCAGCGCCAGCCCAGCACCTCGGTGCAGAAGGCGGCCAGCGGTATGCCCAGGCTGGGGGCGAAGGTGGCGGTGAGGGCGTAGCCGCCCAGTCCGTAGAGCTTGATGCCTGGCGGCAGGAAACGCAGCGCCACTGTCATGAGCATGGGTGGCAGCGCGCCGCCCGCGAGCCCTTGCAGGGTGCGCAGGAGCAGCAGTACGGGCAGGTTGGGCGCAAACGGGCAGAGCGCGCCGAACAGCGCGAAGGCGGCCAGCGCCGCGACCGTGAAGCGGCGCAATGAAAACGTGACCGAGCACCAGGGCGCGAAGGCCATGGCGCATACCGAGGCTGCGGCGTAGACGGCCCCGAACCAGGTGCCCTGGTCGTAGCCGATGCCCAGCGCGCCGCGGATGTCCGGCAGCGCCATTTTGGTCACGTTTTCATTGAGCCCGGCGAGGATCACCGCCAGCAGCACGCCTAGCAATCCGGTCAGGATGCGCCAGCCGAAAGCCGCCGCGGCGGGCGGGGCGGGGGGAGCGGCGGCCGTCATGATCGTGGGCCGCTCCTGCCCGGGGATGAGGAAGACAACATGGAATAGCGTCCTTGGATAACAGGAGCTATTCAGTCTAGGTAGATGCGGGCGGCGGAAAAACCATTCCTGGATCAACCCACCCTTGCATGGGACGCAAGGGTGCGCGTGGCGCGGCGTCGGCGTGCGTAGAGGTTTGCACGCGGCACAACCTTCGATTGCGCCGCGCGGGATTTATCCCGGCGGGCCGCCGAACGAATAATGCGGCACTCGTTAACCGCAGAGGATTTCATGAATACATTCCGACTCTCCGTTCTGGCGCTGAGCATGGCGCTCGTGGGCGCCGCCGCGCATGCCGAAGGCAAGACCCGTGAACAGGTGCGCGCCGAATTGATGGAAGCCAAGGCCGCCGGCCTGGTGACTTACGGCGAACAGCAATACCCGGTGGATCTGCCTCATGTCAGCACCAAGACCCGCCAGCAGGTGCGTGAAGAACTCGACGCCGCGCGCGCGGCGGGCTTGGTCACGTATGGCGAACAAGACTATCCGCCCGCGCTGCCGTCGCAATCGGACCAGACCCGTGATCAGACGGTCGCGGAACTGCACGAGGCGCGCACGCGCGGCCTGATGAAATCGGGCGAACTGGACTACCCGCCCGTCGTCAATTGATACCGTCGGCCTTGTCCGCGAAGTAGCGGGCAGGCGTCTTGCCCAAGGTCTTGCGGAACATGGTGATGAAGGCGCTGACGGACTCGTAGCCCAGGTCTTCCGCCGTGCGCTGCACCGAAACGCCGGCGGACAGGCGCTGCAAGGCCTGGATGATGTGCATCTGCTGGCGCCAGCGGCCAAAGCTCATGCCGAGCTCCTGCCGGATCAGCCGCGCCAGCGTGCGCTCGCTCATGGCGACGCGGCGGCCCCATTGCGCCACCGTGCTGCGGTCGGCGGGATCGGCGTGCAGGGCGTCGGCGATCTCGCGCAGGCGCGGGTGTTCGGATATGGGCAGGTGCAGTTGCTCGGCCGGCATGCGCGCCAATTGATCTAGCAGCACCTCGGCCAGCTTGCGGTTGGGGGCCGTTGCCGTTTCCTCCGGGGGCAGGTCGGCCAGATAGGCCACCAGCTCGCGCACCAGCGGCGAGATGGCCAGTGTGCAGCACTGCCCGGGCAGACCCTGCGCGTCGGGCGGCACGAACAGGAAGCAGACGCGTCCGTTCTGCGTGACCCGGTTGCTGTGCGGCACGCCGCCAGGAATCCAGACGCCGCATTGCGGCGGCACCATCCACAGGCCCTGCGGCACCGAGCAGGTCACGCCGCCTTGCAGGGACAGCACCAGCTGGCCCATGGCGTGCCGGTGCGGCGGCGATTCCTGGTCGTTCTCGTCCGCATGCACGCGCATGGCATAGGTCCATTGCGAGCCGGTATCGGGATTGAAGAAGGGGGCGGGGTCGTCCAGGCGCTGCATCGAATGTGCTTTGACCGAATTTAGGGATAATTTGTCATTATCTCGAAATTCGGCGAGGACGGCGATGCTTAAGCTGACGGCATGAACTCGCATCCTCTCGCTTCCAAACACCCCGCCGCCAATCCCGTGTTGTTGATCGCGGGCATACTCTGCATGTCCATGGCGCTGCGCGCGCCCATTACCGGCGTGCCGCCGCTGACAGGCATGCTGCGCGAGCAGCTGGGGCTGAGCTCCATGGCCGCGGGCATGCTGATCACCTTGCCTTTGCTGGCCTTTGCCGTGGTGTCGCTGTTCGCCGCGGGCATGGCGCGCCGCCACGGCCTGGAGCGCAGCTTGTTTGCCGCCATGCTGCTGATCGCGGGGGGCATCCTGGTACGCACGCTGGGACCGGCCTGGAGCCTGTTCCTGGGTACCGCTGTCATCGGATCCGGCATCGCCATCGGCAATGTGCTGCTGCCCAGCCTGCTGAAGCGCGATTTTCCGCAGCAGCTCGCAAGCCTGACCTCGGCCTACGTGCTGACCATGAGCCTGGCCGCAGGCCTGGCGTCCGCTGTTGCCATACCGCTGGCGAACCTGTCCGACGCGACCTGGCGCTTTTCCACCGGCTGCCTGCTGCTGTTGCCACTGGCCAGCGCTCTGCTGTGGCTGCCGCAGCTGGCCAATCGCACCGCGCCCGCGGCATCCACGGCGCATGCGCCGCATGGACCCCGCCTGTGGCGCTCTGCGCTGGCGTGGCAGGTGACGCTGTTCCTGGGCATCAATTCATTCGTGTTCTATGTGGGCGTGAGCTGGCTGCCAGCTATTCTGCGTGACGCCGGCTATACGGCTGAACGCGCCGGTGCGCTGCATGGCCTGCTGCAGCTCATGTCGGCCGTCCCGGCGCTGTTCCTGGCCCCCGTGGTGCGGCGCCTGAAGGACCAGCGCGGTGCCGCCTTCTGCTCTGCCGCAGCCTCGTTCGTCGCGTTTGCTGGCCTGATCGCCGCGCCCGGCTGGGCGACACTGTGGATCGTCCTGATGGGCCTGGGGACGGGCGGCGGCATTATCCTGGGCCTGGCATTCGTGGGCTTGCGCGCCAGCCATGCGCAGCAGGCGGCGGCGCTGTCGGGCATGGCGCAATGCGTCGGCTACCTGTTCGCCGCCAGCGGACCGGCGCTGGTGGGCACGCTGCACGACGCGCAAGGTGACTGGGGCGTGGCGCTGGGCCTGTGCGCGGCCTTGTGCCTGGCGATGGCGGCCGTCGGCCTCTATGCGGGCCGCGCCATCCAGATCGGGCAATACCGGGACGCTGCGCTCAAGCCTGTCCGGCCCGGCTTTTCCACAAGCGCACCAGCGGCTCGGGCGCGTCGGTCTCCGGCACGTCGAAGCTGATGTCCGCCACGTCGTCGCCTTCGTAGATGACCTCCACGTGGAAATAGCGCTGGTCGCCGCCCGCTTCGGCGCAGCGCGGGACGGCGACTGGAGCGGAACGTTGCAGGGCGTCGCAGACCTCCTGCCGCAGGTCCGGCGGGCAGGTGACGAGATCGATGCTGCGCGGTTTCGCCAGCGCCGGCACATAGGCCAGTCCGCCTTCGCGGGTCAGGCGCACCAGCATCGCAAGGTCCAGGGAGGGCAGTTCGATCATGTCTGGACTCCCACGCCGGCCCAGGCCCGCGCGACGGCATCGCGCACGGCTGGACCATGGCGTTCCGCCGCTACCGCCAGCGTCAGTTTCGCGAACTGCGCGAAGTCGGCGTCGTGGCGCAGGCGCTTGTCGCACAGCGCGTCGTACCAGACGCGGCCCGCGCCGGCCCAGGCGGGGCCTTCCAACGCGGTGGCCGCCAGGTAGAAGGCGCGGTTGGGAATGCCGGAGTTGATGTGCACGCCGCCGTTGTCGTTGGGCGTGTCCACGTAATCGCGCATGTGGGCGGGCTGCGGGTCCTTGCCCAGCAGGGGGTCATCATAGGCGCTGCCAGGCTCGGCCATGGAACGCAGCGCGCGGGCGCGGATCTTGGGCATGAACAGACCGGCGCCCACCAGCCAATCGGCCTGGCGCGCGTCCTGTCCCAAGGTGTATTGCTTGACCAGCGCGCCGAACACGTCGCACAGGGATTCGTTCAGCGCGCCGGACTGGCTCTGGTACAGCAGGGCGGCCTCGGCATCGATCACGCCATGCGTGAGCTCGTGGCCGATGATGTCCACCGCGACCGTGAAGCGGCTGAACACTTCGCCGTCGCCATCGCCGAACACCATTTGCGCGCCGTTCCAGAAGGCGTTGTCGTAGTCCTCGCCGTAATGCACGGTGCCGACCAAGGGCAGTCCCTGGCCGTCGATGGAGTGGCGCTCGTAGACGTCCCAGAACAGCTTGTAGGTCGATCCCAGGTGTTCATAGGCTTCGTCCACGGCCGCGTCGCCGCTGGCGCGGGCGCCTTCGGCGCGCACCAGCTTGCCGGGCAAAGTGGTGGTGTTGGCGGCGTCGTGCACCGCGCGCTGGGGGGTACCTGCGGGCGCCGCCTTCTTGGGGCGGGCCGGTTTGGCGCGTGGCGGCTGTACCGCCATTTCGCGCAGGCTGCGCTGCTGTTGGTCGATGATCAGCGTCTTGACCGCGGGCATGCTGACCCGCGAGTCGGCGTGCTGCGCCAGTCGATCCAGCATGTAGGGGGGGATCACACCGATCAAGGGCGCGGATTCGGAAGGACGTGGCATGCGCGGTCTCCGTCGTGGACGCCGGGCCAGGGCCGCGGCGCGAGGCCATTCAACGGTAGCAGATAGGTCTGGCGCAGGGACGTAACAGTGTGCGGCCTGATGCTAGGAACTATGGACGCCGCGGCGCGGCGTCCGGCGCGCGTTCACGCCTAATTGAACACGCCCGTGAGTACGTCCGCCACGACGGCAGTGGCGATGGCGATGAGGATCAGGTCGCTGCCCGCGACGCGCCATTCGTATCCGGGATGCACGGGCAGGCGCGCCAGCATGGGGCCGGGCACCATCTTCTTGGCGATCCCCGGAGGCAGGGGCTTGCCGCGCGCCAGATTCTTGCGTATGCCCGGGGGCAGCGAGCCGTAGCCGGTAGCGCCCGCCTGCACGGCGTAGCTGCGCGCGGTGGAAACGGTGATGCCGGCGGTGCTGAGCGTGACGCTGACGCCGTTGTCCTGGCTCTGTTGGCCCTTGTTCTTGCCGTTGCCATTGCCCTGGCCTGCATGGTCCGGCTTGCCCTTGCCTTCGGGTGGCGCGGCATGCGCCGGCGCGCCGAGCGCGGCGGCACAGGCGAGGACGGCAATGATCATCGAGCGTTTGCGGCGCATGGTTTCGGCTCCTGCTGTATAGAGGAGCCTAGCGTAGCGCCGTCGTTGGGCAAGCGCTACTTCTGCGGGCCGGTTCAATCGCAACAATCGCCACAATTCATTTGATCTTCCACTCGCGATAGAATCCCCTGCTTATTTTCCGGGGGGGAACGCACGATGAGGTATTTCCTGATCTTGGTTGGGGCGGCCGTGGTCGCCTATCTGCTGGCGCGCGGCATCGCCGCCGTGCTCTCGGACCGTAAACGTTCAAAATCAGAAAGGGATTCGAAGTGAAGCCGACAGATATCCAGATGGTCAAGACGATTGGTGCTGTAAAGCCGCGCGGTATCAAGATCGCGGTGATTACGGCGGTGTTGTTTGTGCTGATCCTGTTCCTGGCGTTCGATTCCTGGTTCCAGGTCGATCAGGGCGAGCGTGGCGTGGTGCTGCGCAACGGCAAGCTGGTGCGCGTGTCGGAACCGGGCCTGGATTTCAAGACCCCATTCATTGACAACGTGATGACGGTGTCGGTGCGCGACCACACGTTCGTGTTTGAAAAACTGGAAGCCTACAGCTATGACCAGCAGCCGGCCACGCTGCGCGTGTCGGTGACCTACCGTGTGCCGCCCGAGCACGTGGCCGAGCTGTATTCGGAGTACGGCACCATCAGCAATCTGCAGATGCGCGTGCTGGAACGCAAGACGCCGGATTCGGTGAAGAACGTGTTCGGCCAGTACACCGCGGTGCGCGCCATCCAGGAACGCCAGAAGCTGGGCCAGGACGTGAACTCGGCCGTGCTCAAGACGATGGAAGGCGCGCCGGTGCAGGTGGTGGGCGTGCAGATCGAGGAAGTCGGCTTCTCGCAGGCCTATGAACACTCGATCGAACAGCGCATGCTGGCGCAGGTGCAGATCGAGACGACCCGCCAGCAAAAGGAAACGGCGATGATCACGGCCGAGATCCAGGTGGTCAAGGCCAAGGCGGAAGCCGACGCGCGCCGCCAGCAGTTCACGGCCGAGGCCGACGGCATCCGCATGCGCGGCGACGCCGAAGCTGCCGCGATCCGCGCCAAGGCCGAGGCCCTGGCCGCCAACACCAATCTGGTGAGCCTGAACGCGGTGGAAAAGTGGGACGGCGTGCTGCCGGCCACGCAGGTTCCGGGCTCGGCGCTGCCGTTCATCGGCATCAAGTAGGCGCGGCGGGCGAGGGCTGCGCAGGCTCCGGCGGCGCAGCCTGGCGCCGGCGCGCGTAGTCCATGAGGCTGTCGCCCGACAAAGCCTTGCTGTAGTACCACCCCTGCACGATGATTTCGGCGGGGGATGCCAGCGCCTTCAGTTGCTGGTCCGTTTCCACGCCTTCCACCACGATCTGCAGGTTCAGCGCTTCGCAAAAGCGCAGCAGGCCGTTCAGGACCAGTGCGCCCCTGTCGCTGTCTTGCGCCACGACGAAACTGCGGTCGATCTTGACCGCGTCGATCTCGAACTGGTGCAGATAGCCCAAGGCAGAATAGCCGGTGCCGAAGTCGTCGATGTAGACCCGCGCGCCTATGGCGTGCAGGCGGTCGAAGGCGGTGTGCAGCGCCTGGGTGTCCTCCACCAGCGCGTCTTCGGTCAGCTCCACCGAGATCTGCCCGCCGGCCTGCGCCAGCACCTTGATCAGCTTTTCCAGGTAGTCGCCAGACGTCAGCGTGCCAGCCGTGACGTTGATGGTCATCGGCAAGGCGAAGTCGCGCTTGCGCCATTGCAGGCATTGCTGCACGGCCTGCCTGGCCACCCATAGATCCACTTCCCGCATCAGGTCCGCCTGTGCGAGCCAGCGCAGGAACTCCACCGGCGTCTGCCGCGCGCCGTCGGGGCCGGTGGCGCGCAACAGGGCTTCGCAGCCGGTGCACAGTCCGCTGCGCAATGACACTTGCGGCTGGAATTCCAGATGGAAATCGTATTGGCTGATGGTGCGAATACGGCTGTTCTCGGCGTTGCGGCGCGCGCGGTCGGCGTAGGTCTGCACCACCGGATCGTGCGCGTACAGCAGCGATTCCTCTTGCAGCCGGGTGAAGGTGGTATCCAGCGATTTGAAGTAGACGGTGGCGCTTTCCTGGCGCTGACGTTCCAGCGCG
This sequence comes from Achromobacter sp. D7-1, assembly GCF_059760445.1. Lineage (NCBI taxonomy): Bacteria > Pseudomonadati > Pseudomonadota > Betaproteobacteria > Burkholderiales > Alcaligenaceae > Achromobacter > Achromobacter sp. D7-1. The sequence goes on from NZ_JCBAMT010000045.1 coordinate 11,830, forward strand.
ACCACATAGGGCGCATACAGGCACACGCCTATCGCCACCAGCGTGAGCTGCAGCGCCACCCCGCCCAGATGGCCGCCAGCGGCGACATAGGCGTTGAACAGCACCGGCGAGGTCAGGGGCAGGGTGGTCGTCGCGGAGGGCAGCCAGCCTAGCTGCACCACGGCCAGCGCGAGGATGACGTTGGTCACCGGCGCCAGGATGAACGGCACCAGCAGGCGCGGATTCAGGATCAGGGGCAGGCCGAACAGCAGGATTTCGTTCACGTTCAGGAGCGCCACCGGCAGGCTGGCCAGCGCCAGCACGCGCAGGGATTCGCTGCGCGCGAACAGCAGCATGGCCACCACCAGCGACAGCGTCGCGCCCGCGCCGCCGATGAAGACGAAAGCGCCCAGCAGCGTGCTGTTCAGGGCATACATGCCTTCGTAGCCGGCGGACTGGCTGGCGGAGTTCAGCATGGCCGCCTGGTCCATCACGCTCATCAGGGGGGCGAGGGCGTGGTAGCCGTGTATGCCGAAGAACCACAGCAGGGAGTTCAATCCCGCCATCAGCGCGCCCGAGGTGAACGGGCTGTCCAGCGATGCCAGGCTCAAGGGAATGTTGAATTGCGCCACGGCGGGGATTTGCAGCGCGGCGGACAGCGCCAGCACGACCAGGCTGGCCGTCAGCAGGCCAGGTACGACCATGTTCAGCGTGTCGCGGACGTTTTCAGTGATCAGCCCGTCCGGCGCCAGTTGGGTCCAGCGGCGGCGGTGCAGCCAGGCCATCAATGGCACGGTCAGCAGGGGCGAAACAATGGCGATGAAGAGCACCAGGGTGGCGGCCGCCTGGGGATAGGGCGCCATCAGGCCCTCGGCGATCATCACGTAGGACAGGCACAGGAATGCGGTCGGCAGATGCGGCACGCGGTGGCGGAACGACAGCATGTAGCCGATGGAGGTGCCCGCCAGGATCGGCATGATGCCTGAGAGCTTGTCGTGGACGCCGGTCAGCAGGTCCACCACGGAGGCGGGCAGCCCCAGTTGGCGGGCGACGACCGACAGCACCAGGAACAGCGCCGTGATCAGCAGGCAGGGCAGGGTCCAGAGCAGGCCTTCGCGTATGGCGCGCAAGCCGCTGGCGCCCGCCAGCGCGGCCAGCCGATCTTTTGGATAACGCATCAGGGCCAGTTTCGGCATGGCGGTTCGCCCCAGAGTCCGTGCAAGCGAAGATCGCCGCTCCCGTGTTTGTAAGAATATTTTGCTACATCCTAGCCCCGGTTTTCCAGGTTTAGCAATCGGCACCTATCAGAATGTCAGGGATTCCCCTCTATCAAGAATTGCAAAGCGGGCGCAAGGTGGCAGCACGGGCGCGAAGGGCCGCTATACGATCAAGGGGCTCGCCCGGTGCGCGGGACAACAAGCTTCAGATTGAGGAGACATGGATGTCTCAGTTGGATTGGACGTCCGGCGATACCAAGCCGGATCGGCAGGGCTACTACGAAACGCGGTTCGACACGGGATGCACGGCAATCACGCTGTACAGCGTGCTGGGTTGGATGCCGGTGAAGACGCCGGGCAACATGGTGAGCTGGCGGCCTTTGCCGCCCGCCGTCGAGAAGCAAGAGGCCGAACGCCACATACAGGAACTGCGAGAGGCGCAGAGCCACATCCCGATGGATTACTAGCTGGGCGAGCCGGGGATGCTAGCAAGAGTCTTGGCACGTAGTTGCGATAATGAGAATTATTTGTAAAATTCGCGGCGTCGCCATCTTCGCTGTCCGATCGGTTCATGTCCCGCTCTCCTCCGCCCCGCACCGGCTGGCTCGCCTACTATGACGAGCTGGTTGGGGTATGGAGCCGGCGGGTCGGCAACAGGCATGACGCGGAGGACGCGGCGCACGATGCCATCGAACGCCTGCTGAAGGCGGACGCCAGCGTCGCGTTGAAGGCGCGCAGCTACTTGTTCCAGGCTGCCGGGCATCGCTTGATCGACCGCTGGCGCCGCCAGGAACGGACCGAGCATGTGCCGCTGGACCTGCTGGACGAAGCCGACCAGCCTGCCTGGACCGACCCGGAATCCCCGGTGCGCGCGTCGCGCCTGGCCGATGACCTGGCCCAAGTCCTGGCAGAATTGCCGCCCAAGTGCCGTGAAGCCTTCGTCCTGAATCGCATCGAAGGCTGGACGCAGGCCGAGGTGGCTCAGCATATGGGCCTGTCCAAGAACATGATCGAACGCTACGTCATGCGGGCGATCGAATTCGTGCGCGACCGCATGCGTGAACACAATCCATGACGATGCCTTCCCCCCATGACCCCAGCGAGCAGCGCGAGGCGGATACTGCGGCGCAGTGGTTCGCCCGCTGGCATTCGGGCGAACTGACGCGCCGCCAGCGACGCGACTTTGCCCGGTGGCGGCGCGACCACTCCGAGGCCGCGCGCGAATTCGACCGCATGCAGCAGTTGGGGCGGGCGGCTGCCGGACTGTCCCGCGATCAAGTCCGGACGCTGCTCGGAGGGGAGGTCCCGCCGCGACCCAGGCCGCAGCGCCAGGGCCGTCTTGCGCTGCGCTTTGCCGCGGGCTGTGCGGCCTTGGGCGCAGCCGCGCTGGTGGCTTGGTGGAGCCTGCCGGCAGAGGTGCCGGCGTACACCGCAACGCTCAGCGCGGAACGCGGCGAACGCCGCCAGGTGACGCTGCCTGATGGTTCCATGCTGGAGATCAATGGCGCCACGCGCGCCGACGTAAGGCTTTATGCGGAACGGCGGGAAGTGGCGCTGGACCGTGGCGAGATCCTGTTCACCGTTAGTGCCGATGCGGCCCGTCCATTCATCGTGCGGGCCGGCAGCGGCGTGGTCCGCGTGACCGGCACGGTCTTCGATGTGCGGCGCGATGAAGAGCAGGTGGCGGTGCTGGTGGCGTCCGGCACGGTGGAGGTGTCGGGCGGCCGCTGGTGGAACATGGGCCATGCCGTGCTGCGAGGGGGGGACGGCATCCGTGTGCCGGGCAGCGGCGCGATCGGCGTGCCTGCGCCCGCCGATGTCCAGAGCGCGATCGCCTGGCGCGAAGGGCGGGTGGTGTACAAGAACGCGCCGCTGGCCGAGGTGGTGCGGGATATGAACCGCTACTTGTCCACGCCATTGCGGCTGGCGGACGACAAGGTGGGGCGCTTGAGGGTGTCGGCGTCATTCAGCCTGGATCGCCCTGAAGCCCTGGTCGACGCCTTGCCGGCGGTGGCGCCTGTAAAGCTGACGCCGGGACCGGACGGCGCCCTCGACATCAGCGCCAGGTAGGTCCTGCGCCACAGTTACAAAATAAATGAGAATGGGATTCAGGTTTATCTTGGGCTGATTCGTTCTACGAAGGAAGGCGGCAGCCGCCGCGTTTCCATTTCGGGAAACGTTCCCCGTATCGTCGAACAGAACAGCAGGTACTTGTGACTATTCCAGCAGCCCGGCATTTCCCCGTGGCCACGCGTTTCGCGTGCGCGTCTCCCCGTTTCATGCTTTCTTCCTTGGTGTTGGCCTTGAGCCTGGTGGCGGCGGGTGCGCCCGCGAGCGCGTGGGCCCAGGCGCCTGCCGTGTCGATCGATATCGCGGCACAGCCGCTGGGAGATGCCTTGATGCAATGGGCGGCGCAAACCAAGGTGCGTGTCTTCTACGCGCCCGAGGTGGTGGCCGGAGTCAGCAGCAAGGGCCTGCGCGGCAGGCTGGATCCGGAGGAGGCGTTGCGCAGCCTGCTGCAGGGTTCGGGCGTGACCTACCGATGGCAGGGCGACAGCATCATCCTGTCGCGCGATGGCGGCGTGGCCAGCCTGGCGCCGGTCACGGTGCTGGGCAGCATGGATCCGGCGGTGACCGAAGGCACCGGTTCCTATACGACGCCGGCTTCGGCCGCAGCCACCGGGCTGACCCTGTCCTTGCGCGAAACCCCGCAGTCCGTCAGCGTCGTGACGCGTCAGCGCATCGATGACCAGAACCTGCGCTCGCTGGACGAGGTGATGGGCAATGTGGTCGGCGTGCAGGTGGTCAGCGAAGATACCGATCGCACCGATTTCTGGTCGCGCGGCTTCTACATCGACAGCCTGCAGTACGATGGCGTACCCACCACCATCGGCCTGTCGATGTATGGCGAATCCGACAATGATTCGTTCATCTACGACCGCATCGAAGTCGTGCGCGGCGCCACCGGGCTGATGACCGGTGCGGGCAACCCGGGCGCCTCTATCAACCTGGTGCGCAAACATGCCAACAGCCGCGAATTCACCGGGATGGTCAGCGCCGGCGCGGGTTCGTGGAATCAATACCGGGGCACGGTGGACATGTCCACGCCCTTGAACCAGGAAGGCACCGTGCGCGCGCGCATGGTGGCGCTGTATCAGGGGCGCGATTCCTATATCGACCTTTATCATGCGAACAAGAAGGTGTTCTACGGTGTCATCGATGCCGATCTGACGCCATCGACCCGGCTGAGCGTGGGGGCGGATTATCAGGACAAGCGTCCGCGCGGATCCACCTGGGGCAGCCTGCCCGTGGTGTTCAGCGACGGCACGCCGACCGACTGGCGGCGTTCCAAGACCACGGCGGCGGATTGGACCTATTGGCACACGACCAACCAGACGGTGTTCGCCACGCTGGAGCATCGCTTCGCCAACGATTGGGAAGTCAAGGCCGACTGGTCGCAGCGTAAAAGCAAGTACGACGCCAAGCTCCTGTACCTGTACGGCGATCTGGATCAGGCAACGGGAACTGGCCTGGCGGCACTGCCGGGGTACTGGAATTCCTACGCGCAACAAACCTCGCTGGACTTGCAGGCCACGGGGCCGTTCAGCCTGCTTGGCCGCAAGCATGAACTGGTGGTGGGCGCCATGCGCAGCCGCTACGGCGAGGACTTCTACCGTTATGGTTTCGACCGCGCTTCGCTGGCGGACACCGGCAACTTCTACGAGTGGGACGGATCGTACGCGCAGCCGACCTGGACCGAGGCCAGCCTGCGCGATACGGTCACGCACCAGCGCGGCGTCTATGCCGCGGCGCGGTGGTCGTTGACCGACAACCTGACCGCCATAACCGGCGGCCGCTACGCGACCTGGGAATCGAAGTCGCCCACGCGCGATCAAAAGGACTCCCAGTTCATTCCATACGCTGGCCTGGTGGTCGACCTGAACGACACCTACTCTGCCTACGCCAGCTATACCGACATCTTCCAGCCGCAGGACAATCGCGACAGCAGCGGCAACTATCTGGACCCGGTGCAGGGTCAGAACTACGAGGTGGGCCTGAAGGGCGAATACCTGGACGGCAGGTTGAATGCGTCCGTTGCGCTGTTCAAGGTCAAGCAAAGCAAGGTGGCGGTGCTGGACGGCGACAAGCTGGTGCCGGGCACGCCGGATCAAGCCTACACGACCGCCGATGGCGTCACCACCAAGGGCATCGAGCTGGAAGTGAGCGGACAACTGGCGCAGGGCTGGAATGCCTATGCCGGCGGCACCTACTACACCAGCCGCGACGCGCAGGGCGTATCGGTCAATCCCGAGCGTCCGCGCGCGGTGGCCAGGTTGTTTACGACTTACCGACTGCCGGGGGAATGGAGCCGTCTGACGGTGGGCGGCGGCGTCAACTGGCAACTGTCGAGCTATTCCGAAGTCAGCGCTGGCGACAACATGGTCACGGTCAAGCAGAAGGCCTACGCGATCTACAACCTGATGGCGCGCTACGACTTCAATTCACGCCTTTCCGCGCAGATGAACCTGAACAATCTGTTCGACAAGAAGTACTACCTGGGCGGCGTCGGCAACCAGGTCTATTACGGCGAACCCAGAAGCGTGTTCGTCAACCTGACTGCCAAGTTCTGATTGTGCAGCGCGCGCCGGGGCGGGCCCGGCGCGGCTTGCGGCGTGCCGCCGCGGGCTTCCAGCCATGGTTCTTGTAAAGAGGCCGAAGATAATTATAATTGCGAATCATTTTCATTAAGTGGGAACGTCTGGCCGCGACGCCCGGGCGCACCATCATGCCATCCTCTACCTTCGCTCCTCGCGCCGAGGTGCAATCGGTCTATCAGGCTCACCATCAATGGTTGCGCAGCGTGCTGCAACGCAAGCTGGGCAATGTGTCCGACGCGGCCGACGTGGCGCACGACACGTTTGAACGGCTGATCCGCGCCGACCTTCGCGAACCGCTGAACGAACCGCGCGCCTATCTGCGCACCATCGCCACGCGCCTGCTGATCGGCCGAGCCAGGCGGGCCGCGCTGGAAGCGGCCTATGCCGAATCGGTGGCGTTGCAGCCGGTGGCGGTGGAGCCCTCGGTCGAAGCGCGCGCCCTGATCCTGGAAGCCTTGGAACAGGTTTGCGAACTGCTCGACAGCCTGCCCATGAACAGCCGCCGGATCTTCCTGATGGCGCAGGTGGACGGCATGTCCTATGCCGAAATCGGCGAGCGGCTGGGCCTGACGCCCAACGCCGTGCAGAAGTCCCTGGCCCGCGCGCTGGTGCATTGCTACACGGCCGTCTACGGTTGAGGCCGGGCCGGATGGAAAACGCCAAGCTGCTGCGGCCGCATGCGCCGGAAGCGGGAACCGTCGATCCCAAGATCGTTCGCCAGGCCGCCGATTGGTGGTCGCGGCTGCGCGAGGACGCGACCGACGAAGACCGCAGGCGTTTTGAAAACTGGCGCCTTGCGCAGCCCGCGCACGAGCTGGCCTGGCAACGGCTGAACGCCTTGACGCGCGATGTGGCGGCGGGCGTGGCCGGAGCCGGCGGCGAGGTGGCCGCGCGCACGCTGCGGCAAGCGCCGTTGATCCAGTCGCGCCGCAACGCCATCCGCTGGATGGTGTCGGCGGCCGGCCTGGGCCTGGGCGGCTGGGCCGTGAGCCAAAGCGGCGCCGCGCGTGCGCTGTCGGCAGATATGCGGACCGGCACCGGCGAGCGGCGCGCAGTGAGGCTGCCGGACGGCACGCTGCTGGAACTGAACACCGCCAGCGCGGTGGATCTGCGCTACACGGCGAGCCGGCGCGAACTTGTCCTGCTGGAAGGCGAGATCCAGGTGACTACCGGGCGCGATCCGCTGGGCCGGCCTTTCACGGTGCGCACGCGTGCCGGCATGCTGACGCCGGTGGGCACGCGTTTCGTGGTGCGCGGTCTGGAAGATGGCCGCATCCGGGTGGCGGTGCTGGAAGGCGCGGTGGACGTGCGCGGCCTGGATCCGAACGACTTGCCGCGGCGGGTGCCGGCCGGCGCGCAGGCGGAGTTCTCGGCTGCTGGCGGCTTTGCCGCCGGGCCTCTGGAAGCGGCTAGCTCGGCGTGGCTGGACGGAATGCTGATCGCCGACGAGATGCCGCTATCGGACTTTCTGCGCGAACTGGGACGTTATCGTCCGGGCCGCTTGAGCTGTTCGGGCGAGGCGGCCGGCCTGCGCGTAGTGGGGGCGTTTCCGCTGGCGGACAGCGACCAGGTGCTGGCCATGCTGCAGGAAGTCCTGCCGGTGCGCGTGCGCCGCTATACCCGCTACTGGGTCACGGTGGGACTGGCGTGATTCGTGCGCGGCCGGACTATTGTGTAACAGCGGCGGCGGATATCCCGATCTCGCGCTTCATGTAAAGAATGCAGCCGGTCTTCAGGCTGCGCCGATTCTTCATGAGCCAGGGAACCCATTCATGTCTTCTCGTCTAGTCCGCGCCGCGGCCCTCGTCCGCCTTCCCTTGCCGCGCACGGCCTTGAGCGCCGCGCTGCGCTGCGCCCTGCCTGGCGTGATGGCCGTCGCCTTGTGGCCGGCGGCCGCGTTTGCCCAGGCGCCGGCGTCCGGACAGCGCGTCGTTGCCTTCAGTATCGAAGCAGGCCCGCTAGGCGCGGCGCTGGGCGCGTTCGGCGTGCAGGCCGGCGTCATGGTGGCGTCCGATCCCGCGTTGACGGCGGGCGCGGCGACGGGGGGCGTGACGGGTTCCTATGCTGTCCACACGGCGCTGCAGCGCCTGCTGGCAGGTACCGGGCTGGAAGCCGTGGCGCGCCCCGAGGGCGGCTATCGCCTGCGACAAGCGGCGGCGGCGGGGGCGGCCGCGACCTTGGCGCCGGTCACGGTGACGGGCAGCTACGCCACCACCACGGATGGCACGGGCTCCTACACTTCGCCGGCCGTCACCATCGGCAAGACGGCGCAGGCCTTGAAAGACATTCCGCAATCCATCACCGTGCTGACCCGGCAGCGCATGGACGATCAGGACATGGTCAGCCTGCCGGACGCGGTGAACAACACCACCGGCATGGTGGGCGTGCAGGGCGTGGGTCCCGGGGTGGCGATCAACGCCCGCGGCTTCCCCGTGGACCTGCTGCAATACGATGGCGTGTCCTTGCTGCGGAACAGCTACAGCCTGGGCAACTGGGAGCAGGACTCGCTGGTGTTCTATGACCGCGTGGAAATCCTGCGCGGCGCCGCCGGCCTGCTGCAGGGGGCGGGCAGCCCGGGCGGCGCGATCAACCTGGTGCGCAAGCGCGGCGGGGCGGAGCCTGCGGTGGTGGTGACAGCCAAGGCCGGCTCCTGGGATCACTACGGCCTGCAGTTGGACGCGGGCAGTCCCTTGAACGAATCGGGCACCTTGCGCGGCCGCGTGGTGCTGGATGAAGACCAGAGCCATTCCTACATCGACTATGTGTGGGAAAAGACGCGCAACCTGTACGCCGCGCTGGACTATGACATCAGCGATGACACCACGGTAGGCATCGGGATCAGCAACCGCTACAGCCGCTCGCGGCCGATGTTCGTGGGTTATCCCCGCTACGCGGACGGAGGCGATATCGACCTGCCGCGTTCGACCTTCACGGGTTCGACCTGGAACCGCGCGAAGAACGACCAGACCATTTTTTACGCCGACCTGGCGCATCGCTTCAACGACGCATGGCGCTTCAAGATGGTCGGCGTCGCCATGAATGAAAAGAACACGACCGTGCATCAGCGCGTCGCGGATTCCGTGCAGCCGGATGGCAGCGGACTGTCCTATGGCGATTTCGGCGTGGACTTCCACAGCAAGCAGCGCGGGCTGGACATGTCGGTCAGCGGCGACTTCACCGCCCTGGGGATGAAGCAAGAGGTCGTGGTCGGCGCCAACTATTCCAAGCTGACCACGCAGGACCGGTTCACGCGCGTCTGGCAGGACGGCGGCAATATCTTCGATATCGACCACCATCGTCCGTGGCAGGACATCGACACCATCGCCCAGGCCAGCGGCTATGACTCGCGCAGCGCCTACGACATCCGCCAGAAGGGCATTTACGGCACCTGGCGCGTCAAGCCCACTGAATCCCTGGCGCTGATTGGCGGCGGGCGCGTCGGCTGGTACGACTACACCTACAGCGGCGGCGGCAGCACCACCACGTCCAGCACCTCGGGACGTTTCATCCCTTACGCCGGCCTGGTGTATTCGCTGAGGGACAACTGGTCAGCCTATGCCAGCTACACGACGGTGTTCGAACCGCAGACCGAGCGCAGCGTAGCGGGCAGCCTGCTCAAGCCCATCGAGGGCAACAACTACGAAATCGGCGTCAAGGGCGAACTCGCGGAGGGCCGCGTCAATACGCTGCTGGCGCTGTTCCGCTACGACCACAAGAACCGCGCGGTCAACGACTACGACGCTGGCTTTGCGTGCGATGGCTGGTATTGCTCGCGCGCGGCGGGCAAGGTGCGCAGTCAGGGCCTGGAGGCCGAGGTCTCGGGCGAAGTGGTCAAGGGCCTGGAGCTGTACGCCGGCTATACCTACAACACCACCAAGTATCTGGACGACCCCGACAACCAGGGCAAGGTCTTCAATACCTGGACGCCCAAGCACATGCTGCGCCTGTGGGCCAACTACAGGCTGCCGGGTTCCTTGAACCGCCTGAGCGTGGGCGCCGGCGTCAACACGCAGACGCATACGATCAGTTCGGACCGCAAGTTCACCATGGCCGGATTCTCGATCTGGAATGCGCGGCTGGGTTATCAGGCCACGCCGGAACTGAGCATCGGGCTGAACCTCAACAATGTGTTCGACAAGAAGTACTACGTGCCTTCGTACAACACGCTCAGCAGCAACAATTACTACGGCGAGCCCCGCAACGTGATGCTGACGCTGCGCTACGCGCCCAAGCTGTAGGCGGGCATGGCGCCCGGGGTGGGCGAGGCGGGGCGCGTACATACGATAGAATATGAATGGTTCCTATTTACATTCTATTGCCAGGTGCGCCTTGCCCACGCCCGATTCCCCGCCCGCCGATCCCGTCGCGAAGCTCTATCGTGACCATCACGGCTGGCTGTCGGTCTGGCTGCGCAAGAAGTTGGGCAATTCCTTCGACGCGGCGGACCTGGCCCACGATACCTTCGTGCGCTTGATGGCCGGGCGGCGCCGGACGGAAGCAGGCGCCGAGCCGCGCGCGCTGCTGACCCATATCGCGAAGGGCTTGGTGGTGGACCACTGGCGCCGCCGCGCGCTGGAAGAGGCTTATCTGGCCGCCGTCGCGCAACTGCCCGAGCAGGAAGCGCCTTCGCCGGAGGCCCGCGCCTTGATCCTGGAGACCCTGGGCGCCATCGACGCCGCGCTGCGCAAGCTGTCCGCCAAAACCCGCGAGATCTTCCTGCTGTCGCAATTCGAGGGCATGGGCTATGACGCGATCGCGCAGGGCCTGGGCGTGTCGCTATCCACCGTCAAGCGGCATATGCAGGCGGCGCTGACCGCTTGCCTGATCGCCAGTCAGACCGACCTGTGATCGATCCCGCCATCCTGAAGGAAGCGGCCGGCTGGCTGGTGCGCTTTCAATCCGAGACCTTGTCGCCATCGGACCGCGAAGCGTTCGAGCGCTGGCGCGCACGCAGCGCTGCGCATGCCGCCGCCTGGCAGCGGGCCGAGGACATGTTGCGCGGCTTCGGGCAGGTCCCGCCGAGGATCGCCGGAGATACCTTGCGGCGGCTGGATCGTCCGGGACGCCGGCAGGCGCTGCGGGCGCTGGCCGGCCTGCTGGTGCTGGGGCCTGCGGCCTGGCTGGGCGGACGCGAGCTGCCCTGGCGGGAATGGAGCGCGGATGCGCGCACCGCGACCGGCGAGCAGCGCCGCATGGAACTGGCCGACGGCACGCAGCTGGTGCTCAACACCGCCAGCGCGGTGGACATCGACTACACCGCGCAACAGCGCACGCTATGGCTGCGGGCAGGCGAAATCCTGCTGACCACGGGCCGCGATGCGCCGCAGCTGCAGCGGCCCTTTGTGGTCCAGACCGCGCAGGGAGCAATCCGCGCGCTGGGCACGCGCTTCATGGTGCGCGACGAAGGGAGCGTTGTGCGCGTGGCGGTGTTCGAGGGAGCGGTGGAGATCCGGCCCATGTCGGCAGGAGGCAGCGCCACGGTGCTGCCGGCCGGACAGCAGACCGTCTTCAATGGCCGCGAAGTTCAGCCCCAGGCGGCGGTGGATGCGACGGCGGCGTCCTGGGAGCAGGGCATGCTGGCCGCGCGCAACTGGCGGCTGGCGGACCTGGTGGATGAACTGGGGCGGTATCGGCGGGGCGTGCTGCGCTGCGATCCGGCGGTGGCGGGGTTGCGGGTGTCGGGGGCTTTTCCCTTGAACGACATCGATGCCAGCTTGCGGCTGCTGGAAAAAACCCTGCCCGTGAGGGTGAGCCGGATCACGCCGTACTGGACGACGGTTGCTCCGCGCGCCGGCGTTACAAACTAATCGCGAATGGGCTGACACTTTTTTCTGCTTCGTCCGGTGTACCGGGTGAACCGCCGCGTACCGCGCGCCACCCCGACCCTTACGAAGGATAGCTTCATGGTTTCCCGCAACTCCCGTTCGCCACGCCCGGCTCGTGGAACAACCGTTTTGCCGCCCCTGGCGGCGGTGGCCCGGGCCGTCGGCATGGGACTGGCGCTGTTGGCCGCGGCGGGGGCGGCGGCGCCTGCCACGGCCGCCGAAGCCGTCAGCGTCGCGGCGCGTAAATCCTACGCGATTCCGGCGGGACCCCTGGGCGACGCGCTGGCTCAGTTCGCCGCCGCCGCAGGGGTGCCGCTGTCGTTCGATCCGGCGCTGGTGTCGGGGCTGCGCAGCAACGGGCTGGACGGCGCCTATACCGTGAAGGAAGGCTTCTCCCGTTTGCTGTCGGGGTCGGGCTATGCCTTGTCGGAGCAGGGCGGCGGCGCCTATTCCCTGCGCAAGCTGCCTTCGGGGCAGGATGAATCGGCGACCGTGCTGCCGACGGTCACCGTCGCCGGCGCCAGCGCGGCCCCGTTCGCCTTGCCAGCCGAATACGAGGGCGGCCAGGTAGCCAGGGGCGGACGTCTGGGCCTGCTGGGCAATCGCGACGTGATGGACACGCCGTTCAACGTCACCAGCTACACCTCGGAGCTGCTGGCAAACCGCCAGGCGGTAACCTTGGCCGACGCGCTGAACGTTGAACCTTCGGTGCGCTTTACGGGGCAGATCGGCGGCGTGACCGACTCGTTCTACATCCGCGGCTTTCCCATCGGCGAAGGCAATCTGGGCGAGATCGCCTTTGACGGGGTCTACGGCGTGGCGCCCAACTATCACGTCTTCACCGATTACATCGAACGGGTCGAAGTGCTGAAAGGGCCGGCGGCGCTGCTGTACGGCATGTCGCCCAATAGCGGCGTGGGCGGGGTGATCAACATGGTGCCCAAGCGGGCGCTGCCGGAGGACCTGAGCCGCGTGTCCGCCGACTATGTGGGCGATTCGCAATTCGGCGCGCGCGCGGACCTGAGCCGTCGCTTCGGCAAGGATGGCGAATGGGGCGTGCGCATCAACGGCATGCACCGCCAGGGCGATACGCCGCTGGACAACCTGTATTCGCGCACCGACATCGGCGCCTTGTCGCTGGACTACCAGGGCGAACGGCTGCGCGCCTCGCTAGACCTGCTGACGCAGAATGAGAAGATCGACGCGCCCACGCGGCCTTTCCTGGTGGCCACCGGCATAGACGTGCCGCATGCGGCGGACGGACGACGCAACGCCACCCAGCCCTGGGGCTGGTGGAAGTCCGATGGCCAATCGGCGCTGCTGCGGGTGGAGTACGACATCAGCGACCGCCTGACGGTCTTTGCCGACGCAGGCGGCTCGGACACCAATGTTTCGCGCCTGTCGGACCAGACGCCCACCATCGTCAACGCGGCCGGCGACACGGTGGTCACGCCGAACAACTTCCGGTTCGAAGTCAACCGCAGCACCTACAACGCGGGGCTGCGCGCCAAGCTGGACACGGGGCCGGTGCGCCACGCCATCAGCTTCATGGGCAGCCTGTACAGCGACCGGAACAAGCAGGCCAGCGTGATGGGCACGCCGCTCACGTCCAACATCTATCATCCGATCACGCGCCCGGAGCAATACATTCCCGCTCCGGCCTATGTGCCAAAGATTTCGTCATCGGATCTTTCCGGCCTGGCGCTGGCCGATACGCTCAGCATCCTGGACGAGCGCGCGCAGCTGACCTTGGGTGTGCGCCAGCAGCGCATCGAATCGCGCAACTTCAACGCCACAACCGGCGCGCGCACCGTCAGCTATGACGAGAGCGCGACCACGCCGCTGGCGGGCATCGTGGTCAAGCCCTGGAGCAATGTCTCGCTGTACGCCAACTACATCGAAGGCCTGAGCAAGGGCGATGTGGCGCCTGCCACCGCGTCCAACGCGGGCCAGGTGTTCAAGCCCTACAAGGCCAGGCAAAAAGAGGTGGGAGTGAAGGTGGACCTGGACGGCGCCATGCTGACCCTGAGCGCCTTCGAGATCACCAAGCCCAGCGGCCAGCTGACCAACGGCGTGTACGGCGCCGATAGCGAGCAGCGCAACCGCGGCCTGGAACTGAACCTGGCCGGCGAACCATGGCGCGGCCTGCGCCTGCTGGGCGGGGTGACCTTGCTGGACGCGGAACTGACGCGCGCCGGCAATAGCGCCGTGGTGGGCAACCGGCCCGTGGGCGTACCCAAGGTGTCGCTCAACCTGGGCGCGGAATGGGATACGCCATGGGTCGCGGGCCTGACCTTGACCGGCAGCATGATGCACACCGGCAGCGAGTACATCAATCAGGCCAACACGCAGTCGGTGCCTTCGTGGACCACGTTCGATCTGGGCGCGCGTTACGCCACCAAGGTCTACGGCAAGGACATCACGCTGCGGGCGAATGTGGTCAACGTCTTCAACCGCGCTTATTGGTCGGGCGTGGCGTCGTACGGCACGATTTCCCAGGGCGTGCCGCGCACGCTGATGCTGTCGGCGTCGATGGACTTCTGAGCGGAACTTGCCGGCCTAGGACGCCAGGATGCCGCTGATGCGGGCCAGGTTGTCCAGCGTGCTGCGCAGATGGCTGGCCAGTTCCGCTGCGGCCTCTTCATTGCGTTCGCGTTCCAGCAGATCCAGGATGGCCAGGTGCTGGTCGCAATGCTGCCGGTAGCGGCTGCGGTCCTGCATGGAGCGGTAGGACAGCAGCCGGCGCACGCGGTTGACGCGCTTGATGGTGTCGATGAAGAAGGGATTGCCCGAGGCTTCCACCAGCGATTCATGAAAGCGCACGCCGCGCTCATGCAACTGGTCCGCGGTGTCGGTGGCGATGCCACCGTCCAGCAGGTGCTTTTCGGCGGCGCGGCAGCGCGCCAGCACTTGTTTATCGATGCGAAAACCCGGTTCCAGCAGCGCCGCCGGCTCCAGCGCCAGGCGCAGGCGGTAGGACTGCAGCAGGCTGTCGGGCGTGGTCATCATGGATGAAAATTCCCAGCCATAGCCCGGTCTGCGCTCGGCCCAGCCTTCCTGCGCGATGCGGCCCAGCAGGGCCTGCATCTGCGCCGCCGTCAGGCCATAGCGCGCGCGCAGCAGCGCCTCGCTGCACTGCATGGGCAGCGCGCCGCGCAGCAGCTCGTCGGCCAGCTTGAAGTAGCTGTGCGTGACGATGTCGTCCACGGAGGGCGGCGCCAGATCCTCATGCGCTTGCGCCAGCGTCGCGTGATCCTGCGCCAGAAAATAGCCGCGGTTGGGCTTGCGCGAAACGACGCCGCGTTGCTCCAGGATGTCCAGCGCGTCGTTGACGGGCGAGCGCGACAGTCGCAGCCGGTCGGCGAGCTTCTGCGCGGTCAGGTGCGCACCCGCGGGCAGGCGGTCTTCCTGGATCAAGGCCAGGATTTTCGCGGCGGTATTGGTTTGGGCGCTCATGCGTGGCGGGCGGCGGAATGGATGGTGTCCGAGAGGATAGCGGGAATGACGCCGCCCATGCGCAGCAGCCTGACTTCCAGCCGGGTCTCGACCGCTGCCGTGGCCTGTAGCGTTTCGACGGCGCCGCCGGCGCGCAGGATGCGCACCGCCACGGCCATGCGCGGCGCCAGTGCGGCGGCCTGGGCGTCGATCTCGATCCGGTCGCCGGGCCGGACCCGCAGCGTGGCCGGCGTGACGCCCGCAGGCAGGCGCAAGGGCAGGATGCCCATGCCTATCAGGTTGGAGCGATGGATGCGTTCGAAGCTGACCGCCAGCACCGCGCGGATGCCCAACAGCCGCTGGCCCTTGGCGGCCCAGTCGCGTGAGGAGCCCGTGCCGTAGCGTTCGCCCGCCACCAGGACCACGGGTTGGCCGGCCCGGGCGTAGCGGCCAGCGGCCTCCCAGATCGGCTCCACCCGGCCGCTGGGCGCGTGCAGCGTGTGGCCCACCGGCGCGCCGGGGCAAAGCAGATTGACCAGGCTCTTGCTGTAGAAGGCCGCGCGCAGCATCACCTGCCAGTTGCCGCGCCGCGAGGCGAACACGTTCAGGTCGTTGCGGTCGTCGCCGCGCTCGACCAGGAAGTCGGCGATCGGGCTGTCCGGCGGTATGGCGCTGGCGGGCGACAGATGATCGGTGGTCACATCGTCGCCCAGCACCAGCAGCGGATGCGCCGTGTAGCGGCCCAGTTGGCCGGCCTCGTCGACGCTGGCGAAGGGCGGGCGGCGCAGGGCGGTGGAGGCAGGGTCCCAGGGAAAACGCGCCGAGTCCGGCGATTGCAGGGCCTGCCATGCCGGGTTGGCGCTGGCGATCTGGAAGGCGTGGCGGTAATCAGCCGGTTGCTGGCCGGCGGCCAGCGCGGCGTCGATGTCGGCGTCATCGGGCCAAAGTTCGCGCAGATGGATGGCGCGGCCATCGGGTCCAGTTTGTACGGGTTCGCGGCTCAGGTCGCGTTCGGCATCGCCGGCCAACGCGAACGCGATGACTAGCGCTGGCGACATCAGGAAGCCCAGGTCCAGGTCCGGATGGATGCGGCCGGCGAAGTTGCGGTTGCCGGACAGCACCGCCACGGGATGGACCGAGCCGGCCGCCATGGCCTCGCGCACGGCTTCAGGCAGGGGGCCGGAATTGCCGATGCAGGTAGTACAGCCGTAACCCACGATGTCGAAGCCCACGGCGGCCAGATCGTCCAGCAGCCCGGCGCGCGCGAGGTATGCGGCGGCCGCGGGCGAACCCGGGGCCAGCGAGGTCTTCACCCAGGCGGGCACGCGCAGGCCGGCTTGGCGCGCCTTGCGGGCCAGCAGGCCGGCGGCGGTCAACAGGCGTGGATCGGAGGTGTTGGTGCAGCTCGTGATGGCGGCGATCGCGATGGCGTGGCGGGGCAGGCCGCCAGCGGCGGCCGAGGGCGTGAAGGCCAGTTCCGCCAGGATCGCCCTGGTGTGGCCGTAGGGATGCAGGTCTTGCGGCCGCCTGGGGCCCGCCACATGCATCTGCACGCGGTCCAGCGCGATATCGACGACGCGGGTGTAGCGCGGCTCGGCGGCGGGGTCGTAGCCGATGCCGGTGTGTTCGGCGTAGGCCTGGACCTGCGCGATCAGCGCTTCGGGCCGGCCTGTCTGGCGCAGGTAGGCCAGCGTTTGCGTATCTATCGGGAAGTAGCCCGTGGTAGCGCCGTACTCGGGCGCCATGTTGGCGACCACGCAGCGGCTGCCGGCCGGCAGCGTGGCCACGCCCGGCCCGTAGAACTCGACGAATTCCCCGGATACCCCGATTGCGCGCAGGCGCTGGGTTACGGTCAGCGCCAGGTCGGTGGCGCTGACTCCCGGCGCCAGCGCGCCGCTCAGGCGCACGCCGATGACATCGGGAATGCGCAGCAGGGTGGGCAGGCCGAACATCACGGTCTGCGCTTCCAGGCCGCCCACGCCCCAACCCAGCACGCCGATGCCGTTGACCATGGGCGTGTGGCTGTCGGTGCCTATCATCATGTCCGGATGCAGGGCGATGGCGTCGCCGTCTTCCCGCGCGCAGACCACGGTAGCCAACTGCTCCAGGTTGATGGTGTGCATGATGCCCGTGCCTGGCGGATGGATGCGCACGTTGGACAGGGCCTTGGAGGCCCAGCGCAGGAAGCGGTAGCGCTCGGCGTTGCGGCGCAGTTCCAGGTCCAGGTTCAACGACGCCGCATCGGCGCGCGCATAGGACTGCACCGCCAGCGAATGATCGACCGACACGTCCACGGGCAGCACGGGATTCAGCGTGGAAGGATCCACGCCGGCTTCGGCCAGGGCATCTCGCATAGCGGCGATGTCCACCAGCGCCGGGGTGCTGGTGGTGTCGTGCATCAGCACGCGCCCGGGCTGGAAGGCGATCTCGGCCTCGCTGGTGCCGTGCTCTAGCCATTCGAACAGCGCCGCGGTAGCGGCGTCACGTTCCGTGCCTTGCATGTTGCGCAGCGCATTCTCCAGCAGCAGCCGCAGCACCACCGGCAGGCGAAAGTACTCGGCGCCGTACATGCCGGGCAGGTCCAGGCAGGTATGGCTGGCGCCGTTCAGGGTGAAGCGGGCATGGCGGGGCGTGGCGGTGATGGTGTCCATGGCCGCCATTTTGCATATTGAATTGCCAAAATGCAATTAAAGAGAATGGGGGACGATTTGACCCGATGTCCCCGGAGAGGCTGGCGCCCCAGGGCCAGGGCTAGCGCATGACGGCGTCCAGCGCGCTCAGGGCAGGCGGGATCATGGCCAGGAGACGGGCCCGGCCGACGCCGTCCCGCGCTTGCACCGACAGGCCGTGCAGCACCACGGCGTAGTAGTCGCCCAAGGCCTGTACATCGGTGCCGGGCTTGAGTTCGCCCGCCTGCAATGCGGCCTCGAGGCGGTCGATGATGGACTGCGTGCGCGCCTTGCGATGGCTGGTGAGCCATGCCATGACGGCTTCGTTTTCAGCGGCGTAATTGGTGGCGGCCGACACCACCATGCAGCCTTGCGGACGGCCGCGTCGGGTGTAGGTGCCTACCGCGTCGGCCAGCAGTTTGGCGATGGCGTCGCGCACGCCTTCGGTGTCTTCCAGCGCCTTCTCGGCGAAGGCGCCGTCGCCTGCCTCGTAGCGCGCCACGGCTTCGCGGAACAAGTCCTGCTTGGAACCGAAGGCGGCGTAGAGGCGCGCCGAAGCCAGTCCCGTTGCCGCCACCAGGTCCGCCATCGACGTGCCCTCGTAGCCTTGCTTCCAGAACGCAAGCATCGCTTGCTGAAGCGCCAGATCGCGGTCGAATTCTCTGGGTCTGCCTGCCATGACGGTCTCGTTGAAATGAACTGAGGCGCAGTGTAACGCCGCGCCTGCGCGGCTATGTGCGCGGAGCCGGCGCTTGCAGTCGCACCTGTTTATCGTCTATTCTTTGTCGTTCAACAAACAATTAGGTTTAAAAAATCATGCAAACGATCAAAGGTCCCAGCCTGCACCTGGCCCAGTTCAGCGACGCCGTCGCTCCCTTCAACAGCCTGCCCGCCATCGCCGAATGGGCGGCGGGCGTGGGTTTCAAGGCCCTGCAGATTCCGGCCTGGGACCAACGCTTCTTCGACGCCGCGACGGCGGCCGCCAGCCAGGACTATTGCGATGAGATCAAGGGCACGCTGGCCGAGCATGGCCTGGTGGTCAGCGAACTGACCAGCCACATCTATGGCCAGTCGCTGGCGGTGCATCCCGCCTACGACGCCATGGTCGACAACTTCGCGCCGCCCGAGGCTCGCGGCAATCCGCAAGCCCGGACGGCTTGGGCGCGGCAAGGCCTGCTGGACACGGCGCGCGCATCGCGCAGGTTGGGGCTGACCGAGATGGGCACGTTCTCGGGTTCGCTGGCCTGGCCCTACCTGTTCCCGTTTCCGCAGCGTCCCGAAGGCTTGATCGAAGCGGCCTTCGATGAACTCGCCAAGCGCTGGCTGCCGGTCCTGGACGAGTGCGAAGAGCAGGGCGTGAACCTGTGCTTCGAGATCCATCCCAGCGAAGACCTGCACGACGGCATTTCGTTCGAGATGTTCCGTGAGCGCGTGGGCGGCCATGCGCGTTGCGCCATCCTGTTCGACCCCAGCCACTTCGTGCTGCAGCAGCTGAACTACCTGGAGTACCTGGACATCTACAAGGATCACATCCGCATGTTCCATGTGAAGGATGCGGAGTTCAATCCTACCGGCCGGCAAGGCATCTATGGCGGATACCAGTCCTGGATCAACCGGGCCGGACGCTTCCGCTCGCTGGGCGACGGGCAGGTGGACTTCAAGGCGATCTTCTCGAAGCTGGCGCAGTACGACTACCAGGGCTGGGCCACGCTGGAATGGGAGTGCTGCCTGAAGGACCAGGAGACCGGCGCGCGCGAAGGCGTGGAGTTCATCAACCGCCACATCATCCCGGTCACGTCCAAGGTGTTCGACGACTTCGCTGGCGCCGCCATCGACAAGCAACAGATCAACGCCCTGCTGGGCATCGCATGAGCGGCCTTGCGCCGGATCGGACAGCAACAATGACACACCAGAATTCTTCCTTCGACGCCTTCGCGCACCAGTACGTCCTGGTCGACGGGCACCGCATTCACTGCGCCACGGCGGGCGCGGGTACGCCGGTGCTGCTGATTCCGGGCTGGCCCCAGACCTGGTACACGTGGCGTCACGTCATGGCGGCGCTGGCGCAGGCAGGCTACATGGCGATTGCGGTGGATCCGCCCGGGACAGGCGATTCCGACCGTCCTGCATCCGGCTATGACACCGGCGCGATCGCCGCCACGCTGCACCAGCTGATGGCGCAGCTGGGCCACGCGCGCTACCAGGTGGTGGGCCACGACATCGGCATGTGGGTGGCTTACGCGCTGGCCAGCGATTTTCCGCAGGCGGTGAGCCGCTTGGCCCTGACTGAGGCCGTCATCCCGGGACTGGCGCCGGCGCCCACCATCTTCGCGCCGCCGCAGGAGAACATCTTCCTGTGGCACTTCATGTTCAATCAGTTGCACGATCTGCCCGAGACGCTGATCGCGGGCAGGGAGAAGGCCTATCTGACCTTCATGTTCGACAAGTGGTCGCATCGCCGCGACCGGGTCGCGGCCGAGGTCTACATCGACGCTTACGCTGCGCCTGGCGGGCTGCGCGGCGGATTCGCCTACTACCGCGCCATCCCGGAGACCATCCGGCAGAACACGCTGCGCGCCAAGCGCATGCTGGAAATGCCTACGCTGGCCATCGGCGCCGAGCATGCGACCCGCGATGCGCCGTTGGTCACCATGCGCGGGAATGCCAGGAACTTGCAGGGGGCGATCATTGCGGATTGCGGCCACTTCGTCACCGAGGAATGCCACGAAGCCTTCCTGGAGCACTTGCTGCCGTTCCTGTCGCCGGAGGGGTGAGCGCGGCGGCGCTTCGACCTGGACGCGGGGAGGCTTGCAGTATGCTTACCCGCTTCATGGACCTTCCCGATGTTGCCGCAATGACTGATTTCCCTTTCGATGCCGTGTTGTTCGACTGCGATGGCGTTCTGGTCGATTCCGAACCCATCACCAGCCGCGTGCTGACCGAGATGCTCAATGAATTGGGCTGGGGCATTACGCATGCGGAAACCATGCAGATCTTCACGGGCAAAGCCGTCAGGGACGAACTGCCGTTGATCGAGTCCCGCACGGGCGCCAAGATCACCCCCGACTGGTTCGACCAGTTCCGCCTGCGCCGCAATGCCGCGCTGGACCGGGATCTGCTCGAAATTCCGGGCGCGCCGGATGCGGTGCGGGCCCTGCATGCGGCCTTGGACGGCCGCATTGCCGTGGCCTCGGGCGCGGACCGCCGCAAGGTGGAGTTGCAACTGGCCAAGGTCGGCATTGCCGATTGCTTTCGCGAACGCGTCTTCAGCGGCCACGAAATGCCGCGCAGCAAGCCCTATCCGGACGTGTACCTGGCGGCCGCTCAGGCGCTGGGCGTGGACCCCAGGCGCTGCGCCATCGTGGAAGACACGGTGACTGGCGCCACCGCCGGAGTGGCCGCCGGCGCCACCGTGTTCGGCTACAGCCCGGACGCCAACGGCCATAGCGGCGCCGAGGCCTTGCGCGATGTGGGCGTGGCCCACGTGTTCACCGACATGGCCGCACTGCCCGGGCTGCTGGCGGCTTGGCGCCAGGCCGCCTAATCCGGCCTGCGCGCGCGCCGGACGGGCTTCAGCGCGCGTACTGTTCGCCGCCGTCCAGGTCTATCACCGTGCCGCTCAGGTAGCCGGCGCGCGGCGAGGCGCCGAACACGATCATGTCGGCCACTTCGCCGGGTTCCATCAGGCGTCCGAAGGGCAGGTCCGACAAGGTTTCCTGCCAGCGGCTTTCGTCGCCCCAGCGCGCCTGGGCGCGCTGTTTGGCCAGCGTCAGCACCCGGTCGGTGCGGGTGCGCGAGGGGTTCACGCCGAATACGCGCACACCGTGGCGCGGCGCGTCCCCGCCCAGGGCGCGGGTGAAGGCGATGAGCGAGGCATTGCCCGCCGCGCCGCAGATGTAGTCGGCGCGCGGCGCCGAGCCCGCCATGCCGATGATGTTGGCGATGACGCCCGCGCCGGCTTCGCGCATGCGTGGGTAGTAGTGGCGGGCCAGATCGATATAGCCGTGGACTTTCAGTTCCCAGCCGGCGCGCCAGCGTTCGTCCTGAACCTGGTCGAGGGCGCCGCCCGGCACCGCGCCGGCATTGTTCACCAGGATGTCGATATCGCCTGCTTCCTGGCTCAGGCGTTGCGCCGCGCCGGGTAGGGCCAGGTCCAGCGTGACGGCGCGAGCCTGCTTGCCGGTCTGCTCGCGTATGGCCTCGACCGCCGCGCGCAGCGCAGCGTCGTCGCGCGCCACCAGTACCGGTTCGGCGCCTTCGCGGGCGAAGGCCAGCGCGCAAGCCAGGCCTATACCCTTGGATGCGCCCGTGATGAGCACGCGTTTACCGTCTAGCTGCAAATCCATGTAACCCTCCGGTCAGTTCCATCCGCGACCCAGCGCGGCGTCTGCTCGGTTGTAAACCAGTTGTGCCCACATGTGCCAGTGCGTGCGGCGCATGGCGGCGGTCGGGCGGCGCCTGCTATGCTGGTCCGACCATTTCCCACGAGGGGGCGGCGATGACGGAAATCTGGCTGGAAATCTGGTCCACCGTGCGCAGTGAGTTCGCCGACATCCCCGATGTGGGCGAGGCGACCCGCATCGTGCTGCGCCTGAGCGTGGCGATGCTGCTGGGCGGCCTGCTGGGCTATGAGCGCGAGCGCAGCGGCAAGGACGCAGGCCTGCGCACCCACATGCTGGTGGCGCTGGGGGCGGCGATCTTCGTGCTGGTGCCGTTGCAGGGCGGCATGCAGGTCGGCGACCTGAGCCGGGTGCTGCAAGGCGTGATCGCCGGCATCGGCTTCCTGGGCGCGGGCGCCATCATCAAGCTCAGCGGCGAACGCGAGATCCGCGGGCTGACCACCGCGGCCGGCATCTGGATGACGGCCGCGATCGGCGCGGCGGCGGGCATGGGGCGCGAGGCCACCGCCGTGGTCAGCACGCTAATGGCCCTGTTCGTGCTGGCGGTGCTGCGCCGGGTCGAGGCGCGCATCGCCGCCCGGCAGGAGCACGGCGTCATTTCCACCGACGCCAAGTAGCGTCGGAGCTGGCGCCTCAGCTGCCGCCGGACACCTCGATGAAGGAGCCGCTGGTGTAGCCGGCCTCGTCCGAGAACAACCACATGACGGCGCCCGCCACTTCTTCCACGGTGCCGCCGCGGCGCAGCGGAATTGCGCTCTTCAGGCGGTCCACGCGGCCGGGTTCGCCGCCGCTGGCGTGCATGTCGGTGTAGATGGTGCCGGGACGCACGCTATTGACGCGGATGCCTTCGGGCGCGACTTCCTTGGACAGGCCTATGGTCATGCTGTCCATGGCGCCCTTGGACGCGGCATAGTCCACGTATTCATTGGGCGAACCCAGGCGGGCAGCCGCGGACGAGACATTGACGATGGCGCCGCCTGGGCCGCCGTGGCGCGTCGACATGCGGCGCACCGCCTCGCGGGCGCACAGGAAGGCGCCGATCACATTGGTGGACAGGACGCGCAGCAGGCGATCGGCGCTCATCTGGTCCACGCGCATCTGCTGTTCCAGGATGCCGGCGTTGTTGACCAGCGCGTCGATGCGGCCCAGCTTCCGATCCAGTTCGTCGTACATGCGCAGCACCTGGTCCTCTTGCGAGACATCGGCCTGCAGGGCGACGGCGCGGCCGCCGCCTTGCACGATTTCCTCGACCACCGCTTGCGCGGCATCGGCGTTGGCGTGGTAGTTGACGCCTACCGCGTAGCCGCGGCGGGCGGCCAGCTTGGCGACGGCGGCGCCGATGCCGCGGCCGCCGCCGGTGACGAGCATGATTCTGGACATGGCTTACTCCTTGTGGGCTTTCACCTTAGCAGATGGCGGCCGGCTCAGATCCAGACGTCGTTGGGGGCGCTGCGCTGACCGCCCTGGTCGCCGGTATTGCGCACGCCGCGCGGCTCGATCAGCAGCATTTTGACTTCTTCGCGGGCACAGGGCTTGTGCTCCACGCCCTTGGGGACCACGGCCATTTCGCCGGGGCCCAGGTCGATATGGCCGTCGCGTAGCTCGATGCGCAGGCGGCCTTCGATGACGATGAAGGTCTCGTCGGTGTCGGCATGGCTGTGCCACACGAACTCGCCCTGGATCTTCACCAGCTTGAACTGGTAGTCGTTCATTTCGGCGACGACCTTGGGCATCCAGTGTTCGGAAAACAGCGCCAGTTTGTCGGCGAAGTTGACGGGGCGGATATCGGACATGGCGCGACCTTCATGGAGGGTTGAACAAACCCCAGGATAGAAGGCCGCGCGGGCGGCGTCTTGTACGATCGAGCAGCTTTGCGGAGCCGGAGGCCTAGCGGCTCAGCATGCGGCGCCAGCGGTCGGGGGCCATGCCGTAGGTCTGGACGTGGCGGTGCGTCAGGTGGCTCTGGTCGGTGAAGCCCGACGCGGCGGCCGCTTGCGCCAGCGGCATGCCCGCGGCGATCAGGCGTCGGGCCTGAGCTAGGCGGCGCAGCATCACGTAGCGGTACGGGCTGGTGCCGAACAGTGCGCGGAAGTCGCGCGACAGGCTCCAGCGGTCCGTGGCCGCGGCGCTGGCCAACTGTTCCAGGGTGATGGACTGTTCGAGCGAGGCGTGGATGTACTGGCGCGCGCGCTCGGCGGCGGCGTAGTCGGCGCTGCGGCGTCCCGGCTTGGCGCCGGCCGCGGCGCACAGGGCATGGCTCAGCTCGTACAACGCATCGTCTTCCTGCAGCGGGTCGATGGGCTCATGCGTGTCTTGCAGCAGGCTGGCGCTGGCCGCGTACAGCCGCGGATCCGCCGAGATGCCGCCCGGGATGAATGGCAGCGGCCGTCCGCCCAGGATTTGCTGGATGAGTGCCGGCTCCACGTAGATCATGCGGTAATGGAAACCGGCCTCGGTGCCGGCCTGGCCGTCGTGGACTTCGTCCGGATGCAGCACGATGGTGCCGCCGGGCAGGCTGTGCCGCAGCCCGCGGCGGTAATGGAAACTCTGCACGCCGGACAGGGTGCGGCCGATGGCATAGGTATCGTGGCGGTGCATGCCGTAGCCATGGCCACCGAAGTAGGCCTCGATGCGCTCCAACTGGCCCGAGGGCGCGGCGCGCAGTATCCAGTCCTGCTTGGGCGTGGCGGGCGGCATGGGGAACTCTTTTTGAATACGTGCTGCGGCCTATTCTAGACCCAGGCCAGGCCTCAATCCGCCTCCCGCAGCAGCCGCAGGCCCACCAGCGGATAGCGGGTTTCCTGCGTGTTCCAGTTGCGGTAGGAGGCGCGCGTGTACAGCGCCCAGGTATGCCAGGAGCCGCCGCGGCGCACGCGCACGTTGCCGCTGGCGGGGCCTTGCGGGTCGTCCACCGGCGAGTGCGCGTAGTAGTCCTCGCCATACCAGTCCGAGACCCATTCCCAGGCGTTGCCGTGCATGTCGTACAGGCCGAAGGCATTGGGCGCGTAGCTGGCGACCGGGGCGGTGAAGGCATGGCCGTCGGCGCGGGCGGAGGCGTGCGCCTGCCATTTGGGCCACAGCGGCGCGGCGTCCGCATCGAAGCCGTTGCCGATGTCGGGCATGGCGGCGGGATCGTCGCCGTTCTGGTAGCGGGTGCGCGTGCCGGCGCGGCAGGCGTATTCCCATTCGGCTTCCGTGGGCAGGCGGTAGACCTTGCCTTCGGTCTGGGTCAGCCAGCGCGCCAGCGCCGTGGCGTCGTTCCAGCTGATGTTGACCACGGGGTGGTCGTCGCCTTGCGCGAAACCCGGATTGCGCCAGGAATAGCGGCGGTCGCGCCCTTCGAAGGCATCGCCGCGTTCGGACTTGTCGGCATCGTACTGCGGGTTGTAGCCATAGCCGCCGGTGCCGTCGGCTTCCGATTCGGGCACGTAGCCGGATGCTTCGATGAAGCGTCGGAACTGGCCCACGGTGACTTCGGTGCGCTCCATGTAGAACGCGCGGGTGATGCGCACGGCATGCACGGGCGCTTCGTCGGACAGCTGGGCGTAGCGGTCCGCTGGATACAGCGGATAGGCCTGCGCGAGCGCTTCGGGCGCCTCGTCGCTGCCCATCCGGAAGGTGCCGGCGGGCACGCGGACAAAGGTCATGCCTAGCGAATTTTCGATCACGGCGGGCGGTTCAGCCGCCCAGGAAGGCGCCGATATCAAGGTGCAGAGCAAAGCCAGGGCGGTGCGTGTGCGCATGGGATTCCGGGTGACGGGGCATGAGGGTGCGCAATAGTAGAGCCGCCGCGTCCGGCCGGCCAGACGCGGGGAACCCTCATGCCGGAGCGGCTCTGTTCAGCCGGCGCGGCGGATGGTGAAGTTGATGCGCTGGCTGCCCAGCCGCGGGTGCGGCAGATCCTTGATGGGCATGATGCCGTGGTAGCGCAGGCGGTCGACGCCGCCCCACACGACGACGTCGCCATGGAACAGCGGCGTGCGGCTGGCCTTGTCGGTGCGCTGGTCGCCGCCGAAGAGGAACATGGCGGGCATGCCCAGGGATACGGAGACGATGGGCGCGCCGTAGTCGCGCTCGTTCTTGTCCTGATGCAACGACAGCCGCGAGCCGGGCTCGTAGCGGTTGACCAGGCAGGCGTCCGGCTCGAAGCCGGGAAAGCCGGCCTCGGCCGCGGCGGTCTGCGCCAAGCGCAAAAAGGCCTCGGGCATGGCGGGCCAGGGCTGGCCGGAGAGCGGGTCGATGCGCGCATAGCGATAGCCGCGCGCGTCGCTGGTCCAGCCCAGCTGTCCGCAATTGGTCAGCGCGACGGACATGGTGTAGCCACCCGGCGTGTCCATGTGGCGGAAGGGCGCTTGCGCAGCCACGGCGTCGACCCCGGCGAGCAGGGCGTCCACCACCGGCAGGGCAAAACCGCGCAGCACCACGGCTTGCGGGCCGAGCGCGACGCGTCCGCCTTGCGCCGCGCCATCGTCGCCAAACAGGTCCAGGTTGGTCGCCATGTCAGCCTACAGCAGCGGTTCCAGCGGCAGCAGCGACACGAACCATAGCGACAGGCGTTGCCACACCGTGGTGCCGGGTTCGGTGTCATGCCGTATGGTTTCGCCGTTGCGCTGTTCCAGCCAATAGAGCTGGCCCTTGTCATCCAGGCAGACGCGGTAGGCGGACTTGGGTATGTCTTTCTCGAAGGCGTCTGCAATGTGCCGCGCCAGCGTGGGGCTGTCTATGACGAAGCCCAGTTCGGTGTTGAGCTTGGCCGAGCGCGGGTCGAAGTTGAAGGAGCCGACGAAGATGCGCTTGCCGTCGACGGCGAAGGTCTTGGCGTGCAGGCTGGAGCCTGAGCTGCCGAACGGACCCATGCTCTTGTTGCGCTCGACCTCGCTGCCCTGGCGCTTCATCTCGAAGAGCTCGACGCCGGCGGCCAGCAGGTCCTTGCGGCGCTTGGCATAGCCGGAATGCACCACCGCCACGTCGGTGGCTTCGAGCGCGTTGGTCAGCACCTTGACCTTGACGCCGCTTTGCGCCATCTGCGCGAAGGACTGGGTGCCGACCGCGGTCGGCACGAAGTAGGGCGATACCAGTTCCAGGTCGGTGCTGGGCGTGCCCAGGATTTCATGCAGCTGATGCGGCAGCATTGCCTCCGGCGGGGCGGTGCCTAGCGTTTTGCGCGGATCGTCGCTGACCATGCGGGTGTCGGCCCATTCCAGCGTCAGGTCGCCGCGCAGCAGCTGCTGGATGAAAGGCAGCTTGCGCATGGCCTCGGCGTAGGCGGCGGCTTCGGGAGAGCGCTCGACCTGGGCGGCGGCCTGCTCCAGTTCGTCCAGCTCGCCGGGGGCGGTTTTCTTCAGGATGCGGTCTACCGGGTAGGCCGAGTCGCTGGCCCAGTAGCGGTCGAAATCCACCGACACGTCATTGACCGCGGCGCCGATGGACAGCACGTCCAGGTCGGTGAACAGCACGCCGCTGGCCGCGCCGAAGTACTCGTCGCCGATGTTGCGGCCGCCGATGATGGTGGCCTGGTTGTCGGCGGTGAAGGACTTGTTGTGCATGCGGCGGTTCAGGCGGCTGAAGTCCGTTACGTAGCCCAGGGGCTTGGGCCAGCGCAGCACGAAGGGGTTGTACAGCCGCACCTCGATATTCGGGTGCGCATCCAGCGCCGACAGTTCCTGGTCCAGCCCGGAGGTGCCGTTGTCGTCCAGCAGCAGCCGCACGCGCACGCCGCGGTCGGCGGCTTCATGCAGGGCCTCCAGCAGCATGGTGCCGGTCATGTCCTTGTGCCAGATGTAGTACTGAACATCGAGGCTGCGCTCGGCGGCGCGCGCCAGCAGCATGCGGGCGGCGAAGGCGTCGTAGGCGTCGGGCAGGGGGTGGATGCCGGATTTGCCGGGATGTGCGGCGGCCAGCGGCGCGATGGCCCGGCCCAGGGCGGTATCCTGCGCCGCCTCGGGCGTCAGGGCGCGGGATTCGCTGCGGTTATCCAGCGGCGGCAAGCCGCAGCCGCTCAACAGGCTCAGGCAGAGTGCGGTCATCATCAGGGGTTTGGCCAGGTACATGACCCGTATTGTGCCGAAATCGCGCAACGCGCTGGTTTCGGCTCCTGTCTTCCCATGGGGCTTGACCATTTTCCGTATTTGAGAGAAATTCTCTTATATGGAAAACAATGCTATCCCCGAAGCCGATCTGGACCGGCGCATTGCCGGCCGGCTCAAGGCGCTGCGCCAGGAGCGCGGCTGGTCCCTGGACGAACTGGCCGGCCGCGCCGGTCTCAGCCGCGCCACCTTGTCCCGCCTGGAAAACGCCGAGGTCAGCCCCACCGCCAGCGCGCTGGGCAAGCTGTGCGGGGCCTATGGCCTGACCATGTCGCGCCTGATGCTCATGGTCGAGGACGATTTCGCGCCCTTGGTGCCGCAGCAGGCGCAAGCCGTGTGGGTGGATGCCAGCGCCGGCTTTCGCCGCCGCTCGGTGTCGCCGCCGGCGCAGCGGCTGGCGGGCGAGGTGCTGGCCTGCGAACTGGCCGCCGGCGCGCGCATTGCCTATGACAGTTCGCCCCGGCCGGGGCTGGAACATCATCTGCTGATGCTGGAAGGCGAGCTGGCCATCACGGTCGACGGGCAGGCGCATAGCCTGTCCCAGGGCGATTGCCTGCGTTATCAGCTGTTCGGCGCCAGCGAATTTTCAACCCCGCCGCATTGCGGCGCCCGCTACCTGCTCTTCATTGTCTGAGCCCACCATGTCCCATCCCAATCCCGAATTGATCCTTCTGTCGGCGGATGCCGCCGACGCCCTCGTGCCCGAGCTGGCCGAACTGCTGCGCGCCTGCGTGCAGGACGGCGCCAGCGTCAGCTTCGTCCTGCCGTATTCGTCCGAGGAGGCGCAGGCCTTTTGGCGCGCCAAGGTGCTGCCGGCGATCGCTGGCGGCAAGTCGGCGCTGTGGGTGGCACGGCAGGAGGGACGCATCGCGGGATCGGTGCAGCTGGATTGGGATACGCCGCCCAACCAGCCGCACCGCGCCGAAGTGCGCAAGCTGCTGGTGCATCCGGATTTCCGCCGCCGCGGTATCGCCCGGGCCTTGCTGGCCGAGACGGAAGCCATGGCGCGGCGCCAGGGCCGCAGCCTGATTACGCTGGACACGCGCACGGGCGACAGCGCCGAGCCGCTGTATGCGTCGCAGGGCTATCAGACCGTGGGAGTGATACCGGGTTTCAGCCGCGACCCGCATGATGCCGCCAAGCTGGACGGCACCACCATCATGTACAAGCAGCTGTAGGGGACGCTGCCGCCGCGGGCGGCAGCAGGGCTCAGGCCAGGGGCTTGATGCCCACGCTGTACGGCGGAGCGTTGCCGCGCGCCGGGGCCTTGATCTTCAGCATCGAGCCGCCGGGCGTGAATTCGAATTCCTGGTACGGCACTTCGAACCACTGATGAAAACTGGTGCGGGAGAATTCCGGCACCCAGACCTTGGCGCGCTTGGGATCGCAGTGGAACTCGACCAGCGTGCGGTCTATGCCCAGCGGACGGGTATTGCCGATGCGGTAGCTGACTTTCAGCTCGGCGCGCTCGGTCGAGCCGGGGCGCCAGGCCAGGCCGATGGATTCCATGAATTTTTCGATCGCCTCGATACCGCGATGCATGACTGACTCCGAATGCGGGCGGGCGCAAGGCCCGAAAAAAGTGCTGTTTCCCGCGGCGCCGCGGAAAACACCCGAATTATCCGTCATTCCGGCCCCGGGCGTCTCCCGGCTTGCATCCCGTCAATCGGCGCCATTGAACAAAGCAAATGGACGGCCGGCGGGCAAGCCCGCACCATGGCATCCATGTCCTCTATAAGACCTGCGCGGCCCGCGCTGGTCCGGACGCGAAATCCAAGGAGTCATCATGGCAAATTTCATACTGGCATTGGTCAACGCGGAACTTTCCCTTTTCGGCGTCGAGACGCCGGGTGCGGTGGCGCAGGCGCCAGCCGCGGCGCAGGCGGCCAGCGCGCCCGCCTTCGACAGCGAGCACTACCGCAGCGCGCTGGGCTGAGGCCTGTGCAAGGCTCCATGCAGTGTGCAGGGGCCGGGCTGGCGCGGAACACAGCGTTGCAGGAATAGGCAGGTTTCACGCAAGAACGAGCCTGTACGCGCAGACTCGCGATTCTTACCATCTCTTCCAAGGTCGGGGCGGCGCATTCATTGCGGATGCGCGGGTTCCGCCGGGCTGCCGGGCGCGTTGCCGGCAGCGTACGCAAGGGAAGGGAATCGCATGAATACCGAAAAAATCTGGTTGGTGACGGACGCTTCCGCGGGGTTGGGTCTGGTCCTGGTGAAGATGTTGCTGGATAGGGGCCATAAGGTGGCGGCGACGTCGCCGGATGGCGATGCGCTGCTGGACGCCGTGGGCGCCAAGTTGGAGGGGCAGTTCCTGCCCCTGACGGTGGATCTGGCCGATGCGCGCAACGTGCAGCGCGCCGTGGATGCCACGGTGACGGCCTTCGGCGGGTTGGACGTGGTGGTGAACAACGCCGGCCATGGCCTGCGCGGCGCATTGGACAGCCTGCCGGACGAGGACCTGCGCGGCACGTTCGACATCAATGTATTCGCCACGCTGAACGTGATCCGCGCGGCCCTGCCGCGCATGCGCGCGCAGCGCAGCGGCCACGTGTTCAATATTTCTTCGATCCTGGGCTTCGATGGCGGCCGCGCCGATTGGGGGGCCTACAGCGCCGCCAAGTTTGCCGTCAGCGGCCTGACCGAAGCGCTGGCCGCCGAGGCCGCGCCTTTCGGCATCCGGGTGTCGCTGGTGTATCCGGGGGCGCTGCGCGCGCCCCGGGCCACGAGCGGCGAGGCGACGCCGGAACTGGCGGCGCGCAATGCGCAGGCGCGCGATGCGGAGGGCGATCCGGCCAAAATGGCCCAGGCGCTGATCAATGCGGCGCAGGCGCAGTACGCGCCCCTGCACCTGTTCCTGGGCCGCGACGCCTTCGATCAGGCGCGCGCCAAGATCCAGTCGGTGCAGCAGGAACTGGCCCGCTGGCGCGAAATGTCCGTGTCGATCGGCTTCGTGGACGAAAGGCGCATGGCGGCCTGACTGCCGGGCTCAGGCCGTCCAACCCTGGACGGCCTGGTAGGCGCCCAGCAGCGCCAGGCTCACCATGAAGCAGCGCTTGAAGGCTTGCTGCGACAGCTTGCCGCGCAGCCATGTGCCCAGCGCCATGCCGATCAGCGCGGGCAGCAGCATCAGCACGGATGCGCCGGCGGTTGCGGACGTGTAGCCGCCATTGAGGCCCAGGCCGGCCGCCAGCGCCACGGTGGACACCGTGAACGAGATACCCATGGCTTGGATCAAGCCATCCTTGCCCAGGTTCAGGGCCTGCAGATAGGGCACCGCGGGGATCACGAACACGCCGGTGGCAGCAGTGATCACGCCGGTGACGGCGCCGACCGCGGCGCCCGCCAGTCCTTGATGCCGCTGCGGCGCCTTGGGCGGCGAGCCGAACAAGCCCCAGGCGGCATAGGCCACCAGCGCCAGCCCCAGGCACACGCTGGCCCAGTGTCCCGAGGGCGGCCCTAGCCACAGCGCGCCGCCTATCGTGCCTGCGCAAATACCCGCCTGCATGGCGCCGATGCGGCGCAGCATCGTGGGCAGCGTGGGCCATGGCTGCGCTTGCCAGAGATTGGTGATGAGCGACGGCACGATCAGCAGCGCCGCGGCCTGCGCCGGCGCCATGATCAGCGCCAGCATGGCCATGGAAATGGTGGGCAGGCCCAGTCCGACCACGCCCTTGACCACGCCGGCCAGGATGAAGACGGACACGGCGATTGCAAGCAGCGCGGGCGTGCTGCCGGGAAACAGATCCGGAAGCGTCATGCTGGCTCGCAGTGGGCCGTGAGGCCGGCGCGGGGGCGGCCGAACAAGGCATAGGCGACGTCGTCAGTACCCGCGCCGTCCTGGCGCGCCGCGCGCAGCAGCCATTGCCGTCCTTCGCACAGGTCGGCGCGCAGGGACTCCCCATACAGGGCCGGGCCGCCGAGCAGCGCAATGCCCAGCATGCGCTGCGCGGGCGCATGGCCGTCGCCCGCGGCGGCGCGCAGCCACTGCGCCATGGCGGCATAGTCGCCCTGGGTCTGGGCTTCCAGCGCCAGCGCGTATTTCTGCGCGGGCGTGGTGTGCGGGTCCAGGCTGCCGGCTTCGGCCATGCCTGAGCCATGCAGGGTCAAGGCCAGCAGGGCGAGGGCAGGCCAGTGAACGGGGGCGCGTCGTGGTTTGAGGATATTCATGGATTTTTCCCGGATTGAAAGGGCTGGGGCTTCATTTTGGTCCCCTGCGTCCTTGAATCTGTATCGGGATCTCGCGTAGCGATCCTATGGCTCAGCCTGAGGATCGCCGTGCTACGCTTTTCGCATGCGATTCGACCTTACCGATCTGCGGCTATTCCTCAATGTGCAGGAAACCGGCTCCATCACGGCCGGGGCCCGGCGTTCCCACATGACGCTGGCGTCGGCCAGCGAACGCATCCGCGGCATGGAGGACACGCTGGGCGTGCCGCTGCTGCTGCGCGAGGCGCGCGGGGTCGAGCCCACGCCGGCGGGCCGCACGCTGGCGCATCACGCGCGCGTGGTGCTGGCGCAGATGGACCGCATGCGCGGCGAACTGGACCACTACGGCCTGGGGTTGAAGGGGCATGTGCGCGTGCTGTGCAACACCACCGCGCTCAGCGAGTATCTGCCGCCGGTGCTGGGCGCTTTTCTCAAGGACCATCCGCGCGTCTCCGTGGACCTGGAAGAACGGCTGAGCCACGAGATTGCCGATGCGCTGCGCGCGGGGACTTGCGACATCGGCGTGCTGGCCGATACGGCCGATCTGCACGGCCTGCGCACGCAGACCTTCCGGCACGACCCCTTGACGCTGATCGTGCCGCCGGACCATGCGTTGGCGGGCCGCGCGTCGGTGCTGCTGGCCGATGTGGCGGACCAGGAATTCGTGGGGCTGGTCGAAGGCAGCGCCTTGCAGGAGCACATCGCGCATCATGCGCGCCGCGGCGGCAAGGCCCTGTCGTACCGGGTGCGGCTGCGCAGCTTCGACGCGGTGTGCCGGATGGTGGGGCAGGGCGTCGGCATAGGCATCGTGCCGCGCGTGGCGGCGCTGCGCTATGGCCGCGCGGCGGGCGTGCGGCGCGTGGCCCTGGCCGACGACTGGGCCGCGCGCGACCTGGTGCTGTGCGTGCGCGACACGCTGCCGGCCTATGCGGCCGAACTGGTGGAGTACGCGCTGCGCGACGCGCCTGCATCCTGAGAAGGTATTGCGTGACGCTCACGCCTCCCGAGATATGTTGCAGGCGCGCGCATCCGCGGCGCGGGCATTATGAACGCGCGAACAGCCGGCGCTTGCGCAACGGCGCGCGTTCGAACCAGGAGCCCGACGCGACGGCGCCCAGGATGACCAGGCCGTAGACGCACATCGCCACTGCCGCGACCGCGAAGAACAGGCTCAGCGATCCCGTCAGGCGCAGGGCGATGCCGCCGGCGCCTATGGCAATCAGCAGGCGCAGGAACCCCGCGATCAGCGGCCATTTCAGGCGGCCGGCACCCTGCGAAGCGAAGTACATCGAGAAGCCCAGGGCAAAGAAGCCGTAGACCGGACCGACGGTGCGCAGGTAGTTGGCGCCGGCTTCCAGCATGTGGTCCTGCGCGCCGAACAGGCGCAGCCAGGCCTCGGGAAAGAACGCGGCCGCCAGGCCGATGGCCTCGGCCAGCACAAAGGCCATTGCGCCGCCGGTCAGGGCGATGCGCAGGGCGCGTTCGAGCTGGCCCGCGCCGATGTTGGACCCCACCATTGCCACCATGGGCGCGCCCAGGCCGAAGGCGATGGGCATCAGCAGGTATTCCAGGCGCACGGCGATGCCGTAGCCGGCGACCGCCGCGGTGCCGGCATAGGCGCCGACCAGGGCGGCCGTCAGCGCTACCAGCGCATTGGTCAGGAACGGGTTGATGGTGGCCAGCGCGCCCACGCTGAGAATGTTGCGCATCAGGCCCGGGTACAGGCGGCTGGGGACCAGCCGCGCCGCATTGCGTCCGCTGGCGCAGTACAGGCCCAGGATCAGCGCGCCCACGGCGTAATAGATCACCAGGGCCCAGCCGCCGCCGGCCACGCCCAGCGCGGGGAACGGGCCCCAGCCGAAGATCAGGCAGGGCGACAGCGGGATCAGCAGCAAGGCGCCGCCGCAGATCACGGCGCCAGGCACCAGCATGTTGCCGGTGCCGCGTATGGCGCTGGCGAACGCGTTCATCAGCCACATCAGGACGATGCCGCCGAAGATGACGTCGGAATAGGCCAGGGCTGCCACCAGCGCCTCGCCCTCGGCGCCCAGCTTGCGGTACAGCCAAGAACCGCCCAGTAACAGCAGCGCGCAAAAGGCCAGGCCGAGCAAACCGTTGAGCACCACGGCATGCAGCACCAGCTGGTCCGCTTCGCGTTGCCGGCCGCCGCCCAGCGCCCTGGCCACCGCGGCCGAGATGCCGCCGCCCATGGCGCCCTGCGACATGTTCTGCATCAGCATCAGCACCGGCACCACCAGGGCCACCCCTGCCAGCACCGGCGTGCCCAGGCGCGCCAGGAACCAGGTCTCGATCAAACCCGTGGACGATTGCGCCAGCATCATCAGGATGTTCGGCCACGCCAGGCGCGCCAGCGTGGGCGCGATGGGCGCGTGCAGCATGGCCTGCAGGCGCGCGTTGGCGGGGCGAGGAGCAGCGGGCGCGGACATAGGGAAGGAACCCGTGGATGGCGTTGGGATATTTACGTGCATATGCCAATAAAAGTCAAGAATGGGCTAGACTCGGACCCAACCCGGCGGTAGCGTTGAGTCCTTGCCGTCCTCCACTTTTTTGCGCCTCTCATGTCTGACGAACAGCCTGCCGCTACAGCCGCCCCGATTGCGCCCGATCCGCTCATCTGCAACGGCGCGGCGCTGCGCAAGGCCACCCGGCGCGTCTCGCAGCTGTACGACACGGTGCTGGCGCCTTGCGGCCTGAAGGTGTCGCAGCATTCCATCCTGGTGCACATCGCGCGCGCCGGCACGCCGTCCATGACGGACCTGGCGCGCATCATGGTGCTGGACCGCTCGGCGCTGGCGCACAACCTCAAGCCCCTGGAGCGCGACGGCTACGTGCAGATGTCACGCGACCCCTTGGACGGCCGCAGCCGCCGCGTGGCGCTGACCGAGGCGGGCCGCGCCAAGCTGGCCGAGTCCAAGCGCCTGTGGAAGGACGCGCAGCGCCGCTTCGAGGCCGCCTATGGCGCCGAGCGGGCAGCCGCGTTGCGGCGCTCGCTGGCTGATATTTTTTCCGACGAGTTCGCGCTGGCGTTCAGCCGCGGCTAGGGCCTGTGTGAGCTTGCTGGCCGTGGCGGGGAGCCTCGGGTCCGGCGCTTGGCGGCTTGCCGCGCGAGCGGACCCCGGACCAGCCCAGCGCCACCACCGCGCCCAGCACGCACGCCATGCCCGCTAGTTGCGCGGGAGCCAGGGATTCGCCCAGCAGTCCGGCGGCCAGCGCCACCGCCGATACCGGTGCAAGCGCGGTGAACAAGGCGGCTTCGGCGCCGTTGACGCGGGCCGCGCCCGCATACCAGAGCAGGAAGCCGCCTACCGTGGGCACCAGCGCGTAATAGGCTACCGCGGCCAGGGCCGGCGCGGGCAGGCCCAGGGTCCAGGGTGCTTCCGCCACGCTGGCCACGGCCGAGAACGCCAGCCCGAAACCTGTCATGAGCGTGGATAGCGCCAGCGGCGCCACCGGCTGGCGCAGCCGCTTGTTCAACAGGATGAACAGTCCCTCGCACAGCACTGCGCCCAGGATCAGCGCATTGCCCACCAACGAGCTTGCGCCGCCCGCGCCGGCCGAATGGCGCATCATCAGCCAGACGCCGAAGGCCGCCGCGACGATGGCGGCCAGCGTGGCCTTGCCGGGGCGTTCGCCCAGCAGCAGCATGGCAATGGCGGCGGACACCAGCGGCAAGGTGCCCAGGATGATGCCGCCGTCCACTGCCGATGCGCGCTGCAGGCCGGCGATCAGCAGGGTGGTGTAGCCGACGCTGCCGGCGGTGGCCTGGGCCACCAGCAGCAGCCAGTCGCGCCGGTCCAGCCGCGGCAGGCGCGCGCCGGTCAATGCCATCAGCAGGACGAAGCAGGGCAGGGCGATCGCGAAGCGCAGGGCGGTCGCGGTGAAGGGGGGCAAACCCGTTCCGATGATTTTGCTGGCGGCCACCGTGCTGCCCACCAGCACCATGGCGGCTGCCAGATAGCAATAGCCCCGCATCCGATTGTTCATGACCCGATCCACGCCTTTGTGAGAGCAAGGCGCACAGGCTAAGCCGGTCGGCGAGCCCGGGTCTTGAACGAAATTGCAGCGCTCAGCTGGCGGCCAGCGCGTAGCGCCGCGGCGATACGCCGTAGGCGCGCACGAACAGCCGCGTCATGTGGCTTTGGTCGGCGAAACCGACCGCGGTTGCGGCATCGGCCAGGGGCGAGCCCTGCCGGATCAGGCTGCGCGCCAGCAGCAGCCGGCGTTGCACCTGGTAGGCGTGAGGCGTGAGGCCGGTGTCGCGGGCAAAGGCCCGCAGCACCTGGTAGCGGCTGAGGCCGCTGGCCGCGGCCAAGTCGGCCAGGGACAGCGCGGCAGCCGGGTCGTCGTCGATCAGGGCGCGGGCATGCCGGATGGCGTCGGGAGCGGCGCGCAGCGGCCGGGCCAAGCGCGCTGCGTCGCGGTCGCGCGCCTGCGCCAGGATGCGCAGCAGCAGCGCGTCGCAGGCCAGAGGCGTCGCGCCGGCGGTGGCCTGCGCATACAACGCCAGCACGTCGCGCGCCAGCGCCGGGCGGTCCTGCGCCGGGTGTTCGAATTCGTAGCTGGCCCCGCTTGCACCCAGTTCGGCCGCGGCCTGGGCCACCACTTCGGCATCCAGGTACAGCATCTGCCAGGCGCGCCCGCCGTCGCCGATGGGGGCGCCGTCATGCACTTCGCCGGGGTTCACCGTGATGACGTGCCCGGGGCCGGCCTCGACCTGGCCGCGGCCGCTGGCCGAGACCTGCGCGCCCTGGCGCATGACGCCTATGCCGAACTGCTCGTGCGTGTGGCGCGCGAACGCGTGCCGGCTGTGCGCGGCCACGGCCTGCACGCCGGCGAGCGCACTGCGTTGCATGACGAACTGGCCTGGGCTCATGGGGAGTGGGGAGGAAAGGGCTTGCGGCCAGTATCGCCCGCCGGCCCTGGGGGGAGCAAGCGGCAGGCGATCCTGCGGCAGGTGACCCTGCGGCAGGCGCTCCTGCGGTCCGCGCGTGGGCTCAGCCGTTCACGCTATTGCAGCCCGTTCCAGCGCGCCACCGCGGGCTCGGCCGCGGCCCACTTCCATTGGCCGCCTGGCTGTTGGCAGATCATGCTGGCATAGGCGGGCGCGGGCGCGTCCTTCTGCTCTACCGTGAATAGCACTTCGCGGCAATGGGTCAGTGGCGTGGCGATGTCGCGCACCACCTGGATGCCGCCGCGCTCATTGCCCACGGACAGCGGTTGGCGGATTTCCCATTGCCGCACCTGGCCGATGGGCAGGGCGCCGGCCGCATTGGCCATGACGTTCTGCTGGTCGTTCTTCCATTCGCGCAGCACGTACTTCACCGTGGCGTCCACCGCCGCCTGCACCGTGACGCCGATGGCGTAGCCCGCCACCGGATTGGCGGTGGCGGCGCCGCTGATGGTGCCGACCACGGCGCCGGTGGCGCCGCCGATGGAGGAACTCTGGCAGCCGGCCAGTCCCAGGCAGGCGGCCAGCGCCAGCAGACTTGCGGCGCGTCTCACTGCAGGGAACCCCAGCGGGCGGTGGCGGGCTCGGCGCTGGCCCAGCGCCAGTGCTCGCCGTCGCGGCAGACGGTGGTGACGTAGAACTCGCGCAGCGGATCGGCGCCGGCCTTGTCGGCGGGCGTGTCGATGGAGAAGACCACTTCCTTGCATTCCAGGTTCACGCCGCCGATCAGCCGGCTGACGGTGACCTGGCCCTGCGCATCGCTCTCGATGGGCAACTGGTGCTTGACCTGCCAGTTGGCGACCTTGCCCACTGCCAGCGGACCGGCGGCCATGGCGATGGCGTCCTGCTCTTCGCCGCGGGTCTT
Source organism: Achromobacter sp. D7-1 (assembly GCF_059760445.1). Lineage (NCBI taxonomy): Bacteria > Pseudomonadati > Pseudomonadota > Betaproteobacteria > Burkholderiales > Alcaligenaceae > Achromobacter > Achromobacter sp. D7-1. Next base: position 50,142 of record NZ_JCBAMT010000045.1, read on the forward strand.
GCGTTGGGCATAGGCCAGCGCGGCTTTGGCGCCGGCCTGCACGCCCAGGCCGATGCCGGTGGCGACGGTGGCATTGTCAGTGACCTTGTTGGCGATGGCGGTGCCGGCGATACCGGCCGCGGCGCCCGTGCCTTCGCTCAGCAGCGAACTGCAGCCGGACAATCCGGCGAGCGCGGCCAGAGCGATGAGGGCAATCGCGCCGCGGCCCGGGTTGATAGGCGGAAGTGTGAACAAACTGCGTGCCCTCCTGCTTGTTGCTTGGCGCGGGAAGTATAGGAGCGCGCGCCGCCGCGGCGCGAGCGTATTTGCATTTGTTGGCAATTCTCTTGCCGCGCGCGGTTCAGACGGACGCGCGCGCACCCTTGGTGTACGCCTCGCGCAGCGCGGCGGCGAACAGCGCGTCGACGTTGCGGCGCAAGTCTCCGGCGCGCGTGAACAGGGCAATAGGCGGCAGGGTCCAGTCGAAGGAATACGGCACGATGGCCGCGCCGGCAATGCGCACCAGTTCGTCGGCGATGTCGGCGGGCAGGATGGCGACGGCGCGGTCGCTGGCCACGATCATTTCGCCGATCAGCTTGGCTGAATCGCTCTGCACCGACGGCGTGGGGGGCGCCAGCCCGGCGCGCAGGAAGATCTCGGACACTTGTTCGCGGATCGGGCTGTCCGGCGTACCCAGGATCCAGTCCAGGTCGGCCAGCCGGTTCCATTCCAGCTTTGACCGGCCCAGGCGGGCGGCCAGCCGGCGGCTGGCGATCAGGCGCGGCTGCTGGTGGTACAGCACTTCGAAGCCCAGGCTTTCCATGTCGACCGAGGGCGTGGCCCAGCCCACCACCATGTCCAGGGTGTGGTCGCGCAACTGACGCAGCAGCGCCGGTCCCTGGCCTTCGTGAATGGTGGCGGTGATCCGGCGGCCTTGGGGCAGGGTGCGGCTGATGGCGGTCGACAGCATCTGTCCGGACACGAAAGGGATGACGCCGATATTTAGATGGGCGGCGTGGCCGGCCGCCACGGCCTCCATTTCCTGGACCAGATGGCCCAGGTCGTGGACCAGGGCGCGGGCCCGCGCCAGCACCACGGCGCCCAGGGGCGTGGGCGTCATGCCGCGCACCGAGCGTTCGAACAGGGGCACGTCGAACATGCTTTCCAGTTCCGCCAGGGCATTGGTCACGGCGGGCTGGCTGGTGGCCATGTGCTCGGCCACCCGGGTCAGCGAGCCGTGCTGCTCGATCTGCAGCAGCAGCACCAGGTGGCGCATCTTCAGCCGCGAGGTCAGTTTCCGGATAACGAGGTCCGGATCAAAGGCTGTCATAGGCAATGCATAATATAAAGATTATGGAACGATATTAAAAAGTAATGATCTGCTTATGTATTGAAGCCTAGAATTTTTCCTATATCAAGACAAGGAGGCTCTGCCCCATGAATACGCAATCGGACCGCCAGGCAGCACTGGACTATCACGAGTTCCCCACCCCGGGGAAGATCTCCGTCGTGGCGTCCAAGCCGCTGGTCAACCAGCGTGACCTGGCCCTGGCGTACTCGCCCGGCGTGGCGGCAGCCTGCGAAGAAATCGTGGCCGATCCGGCCAATGTGTACCGCTACACCGGCCGCGGCAACCTGGTGGGCGTGATCACCAACGGCACCGCGGTGCTGGGCCTGGGCAATATCGGCGCGCTGGCCTCCAAGCCGGTGATGGAAGGCAAGGCGGTGCTGTTCAAGAAGTTCGCCGGCCTGGACGTGTACGACATCGAGATCAACGAGACCGACCCGGACAAGCTGGTCGAGATCATCGCCGGCCTGGAAGCCACCTTCGGCGGCATCAACCTCGAAGACATCAAGGCGCCGGAGTGCTTCACCGTGGAGCGCAAGCTGCGCGAACGCATGAAGATCCCGGTCTTCCATGATGACCAGCACGGCACGGCCATCACCGTTTCGGCCGCCTTCATCAACGGCCTGAAGGTCGTGGGCAAGGACATCAAGCAGGTCAAGGTGGTGACTTCCGGCGCAGGCGCGGCCGCGCTGGCCTGCCTGGACCTGATGGTGGACCTGGGCCTGCCGCTGGAAAATGTCTGGGTCACCGACATCGAAGGCGTGGTCTACGAAGGCCGCACCGTGCTGATGGACCCGGACAAGGCGCGCTTCGCGCAGAAGACGGACGCGCGCAAGCTGGCCGAAGTGATCCAGGACGCCGACGTATTCCTGGGCCTGTCGGCCGGCGGCGTGCTCAAGCCCGAGATGGTCGCGGCGATGGGTCCGCGCCCGCTGATCCTGGCGCTGGCCAATCCCACGCCCGAGATCTTGCCGGAAGTGGCGCAATCGGTGCGCGACGACGTGGTCATGGCGACGGGCCGTTCGGACTATCCGAACCAGGTCAACAACGTGCTGTGCTTCCCCTATATCTTCCGCGGCGCGCTGGACGTGGGCGCCACCACCATCACGCGCGAAATGGAAAAGGCGGCGGTCTACGCCATCGCCGAGCTGGCCGAGGAAGAGCAGAACGAAGTGGTGGCGGCGGCCTATGGCACCTACGATATTTCGTTCGGCCCTGAGTACCTGATTCCCAAGCCTTTCGATCCGCGCCTGATCGTGCGCATCGCCCCTGCCGTGGCCAAGGCCGCGATGGAAGGCGGCGTGGCCACGCGTCCGCTGGCGGACCTGGAAGCCTACGAAGAGCAGCTCCAGCAGTTCGTGTACCACTCGGGCGCCTTCATGAAGCCGCTGTTCTCGGCGGCCAAGCGCATCGTGCGCGAAGGCGGCAAGGCCCGCATTGTGTTCACGGAAGGCGAAGACGAACGCGTGCTGCGCGCGGTGCAGGTGATCGTGGACGAAGGCCTGGCCCGTCCCATCCTGGTGGGCCGCCCCGCGGTCCTGTTGTCGCGCATCGAGAAGTTCGGCCTGCGGCTGCGCCTGGGCGAGGACGTCGAGGTCACCAACCCGGAATACGACGAGCGCTTCCACCAGTACTGGACCACGTACTGGGAACTGATGTGCCGCCGCGGCATCACCAAGGAAATGGCGCGCGTGGAAATGCGCCGCCGCCTGACCCTGATCGGCGCGATGATGGTGCACCTGGGCGATGCCGACGGCATGGTCTGCGGCACCGTGGGCGCGTATCACGACCATCTGCGCTTCGTGGACGAAGTCATCGGCCGCCGCCCTGGCCACAATGTGTACGCCGCCATGAACATCCTGCTGCTCAACGAGCGTACGGTGGTGCTGGTGGACACGCACGTCAATGACGAGCCCTCGGCCGAGCAGATCGCCGAGTTCACGGTGATGGCGGCGCAGGAAATGGCCCGCATGAACCTGGCGCCCAAGGTTGCGCTGCTGTCGCGTTCGAACTTCGGTTCGGGCAGTTCGGCCTCGGGCGCGAAGATGCGCCGCGCGCTGGAACTGGTGCGCCAGGCCGCGCCGGACCTGGAGATCGACGGCGAGATGCATGGCGACTGCGCGCTGGATGAAGCGCTGCGCATGCGTATCCTGCCCTCGTCTTCGCTCAAGGGCCAGGCCAACCTGCTGGTGTGCCCGAACGTGGACTCGGGCAACATCGCCTACAACCTGTTGAAGACCGCGGCCGGCGGCAACGTGGCGGTGGGTCCGTTCCTGCTGGGCGCCAATGCACCGGTGCACATCCTGACCTCCAGCTCCACCGTGCGCCGCATCATCAACATGACCGCGATGACGGTGCTGGACGCCAACCGGACCGAAGCCTCGGCCTGATCCTGTTCTTGCGCGCGCCTATTC
>NZ_JCBAMT010000046.1:0-53875 GCF_059760445.1 Achromobacter sp. D7-1
GTTCGACACCGCCCGCGCCGCTATGGCATTATCGGCGGACCACCTGGCGGCCGGCCCCAAGCGCCGGCCGCGGCAACCTCGGAGGTCCCCCTTGTTCTCATTCCTCAAGCGCACTGTCCTGGCCGCCGGCATCATCGGCGCATCGCTGGGCGCCAGCGCCGCGCAGCCGCCGCGCGCCTATCCCCTCAAGGATTTCTTCCGCAACCCCGAGCGGGGCTTCTTCCGCCTGGCCGACGATGGCCGGACGCTGGGCTTCATGCAGCCCACCAGCGTGGACGGCAAGCCCGCCCGCATGAACATCTACGTGCAGCCGCTGCAAGGCAGCACGCCTGTCGGCGACCCCCGCCAGCTCACCAGCGAAACCGCGCGCGACATCAGCAACTTCTTCTGGAAAGGCGCCGACGTGGTGCTCTACCAAAAGGACTTCGGCGGCGACGAGAATTTCCACGTGCTGGCGGTCAACGCCAAGACCGGCAAGATCACCGACCTGACGCCTTATGAAGGCGTGCGCGCCGGCATCGAAGACGATCTGGAAGACGACCCCGATCACGTTCTCATCAGCCACAACCAGCGCAACCCCGAAGTCTTCGACGTCTACCGCGTCAACGTGCACACCGGCGCGGCCGTATTGGTTGCGCAGAACCCCGGCAACATCGTCGGCTGGCAGACCGACCACGCAGGCAAGGTGCGCGCCGCCGTCGCCAGCGACGGCCTGAACACCACCCTGCTCTACCGCGACACCGAATCCTCCGAGTTCCGCCCGCTCATCACCACCGACTACCGCACCAGCGTCAGTCCGGCGTTCTTCACTTTTGACGACAAGAAGTTCTACGCCCTGTCCAACCGCGGCCGCGACAAGCTGTCGCTGGTGGTGATCGACCCCGCCAAGCCCGATGCCGAGGAAGAAATCTTCACCCCGGACACGGTCGACCTGGATTCCGCCGGCTACTCGCGCAAGCGCCGTGTGCTGACGGTGGCCGCCTACCAGACCGACAAGCCGCAATACAAGTTCTTCGACGGGCAGACCGAGACACTCTTCAATAAGTTGTCGGCCAAGCTCAGCGGCTACGACTTCGCCATCCAGGGTTCCAACCGCGACGAAGACAAGTTCATCGTCGCCGCCTACAACGACCGCACGCCCGGCTCGCGCTACATCTACGACGCGGCCGCCGACACGCTGAGCAAGCTGGCCGACATCAACCCCGCCATTCCCGAGGCGGACATGTCGCGCGTGCAGCCCATCAGCTATCAGACCCGCGACGGACTGACCGTCCACGGCTACCTGACGCTGCCCGCCGGCCGCGATCCGAAGAACCTGGCTTGCATCGTCAACCCGCACGGCGGCCCCTGGGCGCGCGACGGCTGGGGCTACAACCCCGAAGTGCAGTTCCTGGCCAACCGCGGCTTCTGCGTGCTGCAGATGAACTTCCGCGGTTCTACCGGCTATGGCCGCGCCTTCTGGGAAGCCAGCTTCGGCCAATGGGGCCTGAAGATGCAGGACGACATCACCGACGGCGTGCAGTGGCTGATCGGGCAAGGCATCGCCGATCCCAAGCGCATCGGCATCTACGGCGCCAGCTACGGCGGCTACGCCACCCTGGCCGGGGTGACGTTCACGCCTGATCTATACGCCGCCGCGGTGGACTATGTGGGGGTGTCCAACCTGTTCACGTTCATGAAGTCCATTCCGCCGTACTGGAAGCCCATGCTGGACAAGATGCAGGACATGGTGGGCGACCCGGAACGCGACCGCGAACGTTTGGCCGCCACCTCGCCCGCGCTGCATGCGGACAAGATCAAGACGCCGCTATTCGTGGCCCAGGGCGCCAAGGATCCGCGGGTGAACAAGGACGAGAGCGACCAGATGGTCAAGGCGCTGCGCGCGCGCGGCGTCGAAGTCGAATACATGGTCAAGGACAACGAGGGCCACGGCTTTCACAACGACGAGAACAAGTTCGAGTTCTACGAAGCCATGGAGAAGTTCCTGAAGGAACATCTCAAGCCCTGACCTCCTCCTCCAGCGCCGCCGGGCCGCGCTCCTGCGCGCGGCCCGCGGGGCGGCCGATCCAGGCCATCTCCACGCGGTCGCGCCCATGTTCCTTGGCGCGGTACAACGCGTCGTCGGCGCGGGCCAGGATGCCGTCCGCGCTGTCTCCCGACTGATACGAAGCCAGGCCGCCGCTGGTGGTCATGCGCACTTCCCGCCCTTGCAGGTGGAATGGCGTGTCGCGCAGGGCATCGCAGACGCGCTGGGCCTGCACCAGCGCGCGGGCCGGATCACAGTCATACATCAACAGCACGAATTCCTCGCCGCCCAGCCTGCCGAAGCGGTCGCTGCCGCGCACCGCCCGCTGCACCACCTGCGAAAAATGGCGCAACGCCGCGTCGCCCGAGGCATGGCCGTAGCGGTCGTTGATGGATTTGAAGTGGTCGATGTCCAGCACCAGCACCGCCAGCTTGCCGCCGGCGCGCTTGCAGCGCTGCAGCTCGCGTTCCAGTTCGTCCATGATGCTGCGGCGTGAATAGGCGCGCGTCAGGCCGTCGAAGGTCAGCGCGGCCTCCATGCGCTCGGACAGGCTGGTCTGAATCAGCAGCAGCAGCGCCAGGAACAGGCCAGGCACGGTCACCGTTCCGCACACGATGAAGAACAACCCCCAAGGAGTCGGGTCAAGCAGCGACGACGGCGCCTGCCCGCCAACGCTGTAGACCACCACGCGCAAGGCGTGCAGCGCGGCCAGGCCGAAGCTTGCCAGCATCAGGTACAGCATTACGCCGCGCGTCTGGATCCTTTTGCGCTGACGGAAGAACACCAGGCCCGTCGCCACCATGGCGACGACGGTATAGGCGGAGAACAGCAGCATGCGCGCGCGCAAGTCATCCACCACGTACAGCAGCAACGCGAACGCAACAATGCAGAGTCCGCCCAGGGCGGCCGTGCGCCGCACCAGCGGCCGCAGGCCGAAGAACTGGCGCACGCCCACGTAGACCAGGCTGATCGCACAGACCCAGGCCGCGTTCGACGCCATCACATAAACGCCGGGCGGCAGGATCTGCGATGCCGCATAGGCGAGCAGCGACAGCACCGCCAAGGCGTTGCCGGTGGTGAACGCGCGGATGCCGCCCACGTCGCGGGCGCGGAACGGCGCCAGCAATGGCAATGCCAGAGCCGTGGCCAAGCCCCACATCAGAAAGAAGAGAGAAGTCGTCATGGTGTTTGCCGGCACACGCCCCGCAGGCGCGCGCCGTCGCTCGTCATTGCTGTTGCACTGGGTTCACACATCTGGCGGCGTTACATCCCACCACTCCAGACGCTTTTTGTTACCCACGCGGCGACAGACCGGCACTATCTGGCGCCCGTCCGTCGCGGCACGCCGTTTCGCCCTGAACCTTTACTGCCCGCGCCAAGACGATTGCGCGGCAAGCGACGAAGAATACGCCAAGGCGAAGTCTGCGCAACCTTCCTTTGCACTAATTGACAGTTACCTGACAGTTAACACACTTATAATTTCGTTCATTGACGGTGCCGCCAAGAGCGCCGCAATCACGCCCTACGGGCGTGGCGCGTACTAGCCATGCACTCCCATAGCGCGAGTGCGAAGGTCCCCGCAGCGGGCGCCGCGCAGTCCTAACCAAAAAGTGTTCCTTCCCCGTGCCGCCGGCGCCTTTGTGCTGCGCGTCGCCTTGGCTCGCGCCGACAAAAGGCACGCACTCGGCCGGCCGGACCAGGAACGCCCCGAGTAGCAACTGCGGAAGTAAAACAGATGCAAAACAGAGGATCGACACCCCCGGGTGCCGCTGGACCAAGACTGAGCCTGCTGGCGGCTTGCGCCTTGCTGGCTCCCGCCCTGGCCCTGGCCGCCCCCGGTAACGACTATGACGCGCTGATCGCGCAGGCGCGAGCTGGCGACTACGAGCCCGCCCTGGCCATGCTGCGCCAGCAAGGCCCGGCCGGCGGCAGCCGCGCCATCCATGACCACATCATCATCGCGGGCTGGGCCGGCAAGCCCGCCGAAGCCATCGCCGCCTACGAGCAGTTGCCCCACGGCGCGCCACTGCCCGCCGACATCCAGCTGGCCGTGGCGCGCGCCTACCGCGACCTGCAGCGCTGGCCCGAGGCCCTGGCCGCCTATCAGGCGGGCGCACGCAACCATCCCGGGCAATCCGCCTTCCGCGCCGGCGAAATCATGACCTTGGCCGACGCCGGCCGCTACCCCGAGGCGCGCGCCGCGGCCGCGCAGTGGCTCAAGCGGCATCCCCGCGATGTCGATGCCCGGCTGGCCTTGAGCTATGTCCATGCGCGCCAGGGCGAGCCCTACGAAGCGCTGCACCAGGCCGACCTGGCCCTGGCCGCAGCGCCCAACACCCCTTACGTGTTGCGCGAGTACATCCATGCCTTGCAGCGCGCCCGCATGGCAGATGTGGCGCTGGAACTGGCGCGGCGCCATCAGGACCTGTTCGACGCCGGCCAGATGCGCGGCTTCGAGGCCGACGCGCTGGCCCAGCAGGTGCGGCTGGCGGCCATGCCCACGCGCTCGGAAGCCGAGCGTTTCGTGCTGGCCGACCGCGCCCTGGCCCGCTACGACGAACTGATTCCAGCCTGGCAGCAGCAGGAGGACGCCCGCGCCGACGCGCTGCGCGCCCGTATCGACCGCCTGCACGCCTTGCACGTCCGAGTGCGCATGGCCGATCTGGTCCGCGAATACGAAGCCTTGCAGGCCGAAGGCGTCACGGTGCCGCGCTACGCCTTGAACGACGTGGCCTCGGCCTACCTGTACCTGCGCCAACCCGAACGCGCCCGCGACATCTACCGCCAGGTCGCGGCCGACGATGCGCTGCGCGGCGACGATGCCGAACAGCGGCTGGCGACCGAAACCGGCCTCTACTACTCGCTGGCCGAAGGCGAGCAGTTCGACGAGACCACAATCGTCACCGACGGCGTCGAATCAGGCTATGCCCCCTGGCTGTACTACAAGGGCCAGGCCACCCGCATGCCCAACGACCTGAACCTGGAAAGCCGGCAGACCCTGGCCTCTGCGCGCCTGCAGGCGAACGACACCGTCGCCGCCCAGCAGCGCCTCGAAGAGATGGTCGGGAACGCCCCGAACAACTCGGGCCTGCGCAGCGACCTGGCCACGGTCTACCGCGCCCGCTCGCTGCCCCGCGCCTCGGAAACCGAGCTGAAGATGGCCGAGACGCTGGCGCCACGCAGCCTGGGCGTGGAGAACGGCCAGGGCTTCACCGCCCTGGACCTGCAAGAATGGCGCCAGGCCGAAGCGCTGTCGCAAGACACCATCACCCGCTCGCCCGAGAACCTGACCAGCCGCCGCCTGGCCCGCGAATGGGAAGTGCACAACAAGGCCGAGCTGCGCATCAACGGCTACCGCGGCCTGGCCTCGGACAGCCCGGTCACCGGCAGCGGCGACTTCGGCATCGACGCGGTGCTGTACTCCTCTCCGCTGGACTACAACTGGCGGGTCTTCGGCGGCGGCGGCTACGCCTCCGGCGACTTCGAGGAAGGCCGCGGCAACTACCGCTGGCTGCGCACCGGCGTGGAATGGCGCGGCCGCGACCTCACGGTCGAAGGCGAAGTCTCCACCCATGACTACGGCCACGGCGTGAAGCCGGGCGTGCGCCTGTCGGCCGCCTACGACCTGGACGACCACTGGCAGGTGGGCGGCTCGGGCGAAATCATGTCGCGCGAAACCCCGCTGCGCGCACTCACCAGTGGCATCACGTCCAACAGCCTGTCGGCCTTCGTGCGCTGGCGCGCCGACGAGCGCCGCGAGTGGACGCTGGCGCTGTCGCCCTCGCATTTCAGCGACGGCAACAACCGCTGGGCGCTGGGCCTGGCCGGGCGCGAACGCGTCTATACCTCGCCGCACCTGCTGGCGGACCTGGAGTTCGAGGCGTCCACCCAGCGCAACAGTCATGACAGCAACGTGCCGTACTTCAATCCGCGCTCGGACCTGATGCTGCTGCCCGGCGTGCGCCTGACCCACACCCTGTACCGCCGCTACGAGACCGCCTGGGAGCAGATCGGCACCCTGGGCGCGGGCGCCTACACCCAGCAAGGCTACGGCACCGGCGGCGTCATCGCGCTGGGCTATGGCCAGCGATACCGCGCCAACGACGTCCTCGACATGGGCGCCATGATCACCGGCACCAGCCGCCCGTACGACGGCGAACGCGAGCGCGAACTGCGCATCGTGTTCGACCTGACGTACCGCTTCTGAACCCGGAACCGAGTAACGCCATGATGCTTAAAACCCATACCCGCCTGATCCTGGCCGGCCTGCTGCTGCTCGCGATCCTGGCGCTGACTGCCTGCGCCAAGGACATCCCGGTCTACACGCCGCCGGACCAGCGCCCGCTCGCCCCCGCCGAACAGCCCTGGGTCCAGGGCCAATTCCTGGCCCTGGCCTACCACGACGTGGAAGACGACGATCCCGACCAGGGCTTTCTCAGCGTGCGCACCGACCGTCTGGTGGAGCAGCTGGCCTGGCTGCGCGCCAACGGCTACCAGGCCGTGACCGTGGACCAGATCCTGGCCGCGCGCCAGGGCGGCAAGCCGCTGCCCGAGCGCGCCGTGCTGCTGTCCTTCGACGACGGCTACCGCAGCTTCTATACCCGCGTGCTGCCCATCCTGAAAGCCTACCAATGGCCCGCGCTGCTGGCGCCGGTCGGTATCTGGATGGATACGCCGGCCGACCAGCGCGTCGACTTCGGCGGCAGCCCCGAAGACCGCAAGCGCTTCCTGAACTGGGACGAGATCCGCGAGATCTCGCGCTCGGGACTGGTGGAGATCGCCGCGCACACCAACGCCTCGCACTACGGCGCGCTGGCCAACCCGCAGGGCAATACCGAGCCGGCCGCCGCCATCCGCGCCTATGACGCGCAAACCCGCCGCTACGAGACCGAGGCGCAGTTCGAGGCCCGCATGGGCGGCGACGTCGCCGCCATCACGGAGAAGATCCGCCGCGCCACTGGCAAGAAGCCGCGCGTGTGGGTCTGGCCCTACGGCGCCGAAGGCGGCTCCACCCTGCGCATCACCGCCGAGCACGGCTATCAGCTGGCGCTGACGCTGGAGGATGGTCCGGGCCGCGTCGGCCGCCTGATGTCCACGCCGCGCCTGCTGCTGTCCAGCGACCCCACGCTCAAGCCCTTCGCCAACAGCGTGGTCGGCATGGAGGCCCAGCCCTTCATGCGCGTGGCGCACGTGGACCTGGACTACGTCTACGACCCGGACCCGGCGCAGACCGACCGCAACCTGGGCGAGCTGGTGCAGCGCATCCTGGACATGCAGATCAACACGGTGTTCCTGCAGGCCTATTCGGACCCCGTGGGCGACGGCCTGGTGAAGTCGGTCTACTTCCCCAACCGCTGGCTGCCGATGCGCGCCGACTTGTTCAACCGCGCCGCCTGGCAACTGCACAACCGCGCCAACGTGATGGTCTACGCCTGGATGCCGGTGCTGTCCTTCGACCTGGATCCCGCCCTGCCCCGCGTCACGCGCTGGCAGGAAGGCCAGGCGCAGCCAGAGCCGGATCCCGAACAGTACCGCCGCCTGTCGCCGTTCGACGCCACCGTGCGTGCGCGCATCGGCGACCTGTACGAGGACCTGTCCCGCTACGCGATCTTCGACGGCATCCTGTTCCATGACGATGCGCTGCTGTCTGACTTCGAGGACGCCAGCCCCGGCGCGCTGGCCGCCTATCGCGCCGCGGGCCTGCCGGGCAGCATCGCCGAATTGCGCGCGGATCCCGGCACCCTGCAACGCTGGACCCGCTACAAGAGCCGCGCGCTGGTGGACTTCACCGCGGAGCTGACGCAGCGGGTGCGCGCGGTGCGCGGTCCGCAGATCAAGACCGCCCGCAACATCTTCGCCGAACCCATCCTGAACCCCGACAGCGAAACCTGGTTCGCGCAGAACCTGGACGACTTCCTGGGCGCCTACGACTGGACCGCGCCGATGGCGATGCCGCTGATGGAGAACGTGCCGGCAGGCAAGGAAAACGCCTGGCTTGACCGGCTGGTCGACACCGTCGCGCAGCGCCCCGGCGCGCTGGACAAGACCGTGTTCGAACTGCAGGCGCGCGATTGGCGCACCGGCCCCGGCCGCCCAGAGGCCACGCCGGTCGACACGGCCGAGCTGGCCGGCTGGATGAAGCGGCTGCAGCTGCGCGGCTCGCGCAGTTTCGGCTACTACCCCGACGATTTCTCGCAAGACCAGCCCCGGCTGCAAGGCATCCGGCCCGCCATTTCCGAAGCATGGTATCCCCTCCGATGATAGACCGTCTGATTGCTCTGCTGATTCTCTGCGCGGTGCTTGGCGCGCCCTTCGGCTTCACCCTGATGCTGACCGGCGAGGCGCTGCTGGGCTTCGTGTTCTTCTATCCGCTGTTCATGTCCGGCATGTGGATGGCCGGCGGCATCTATTTCTGGTGGCATTGGGAGCGGCACTGGAAATGGGGCAAGGACAGCCAACCGCCGGCCCTGGCCGGCAATCCGCTGGTGTCCATCCTGGTGCCCTGCTACAACGAGGCCGACAACGGCGAAGAGACGCTGCTGGCGGCGTTGGGCCAGAACTATCCGCACATCGAGGTCATCGCCATCAATGACGGCTCCAGCGACGGCACCGCCGCGATGCTGGACCGCATGGCCGCCGCCCATCCGCGGCTGCGCGTGGTGCATCTGGCGCAGAACCAAGGCAAGGCCATGGCCCTGCGCATGGGCGCCATGGCCGCGCGCAGCGAATACCTGGTCTGCATCGACGGCGACGCCATGCTGGACCCGGACGCGGCCGCCTATCTGGTGGCGCCGCTGATCGACAATCCGCGCGTGGGCGCGGTAACCGGCAACCCGCGCATCCGCACCCGCTCCACCATGATCGGGCGCATCCAGGTGGGCGAGTTCTCGTCCATCATCGGCCTGATCAAACGCACCCAGCGCGTCTACGGCCAGGTGTTCACGGTGTCCGGCGTGGTCGCCGCCTTCCGGCGCGCGGCGCTGGACCGCGTGGGCTATTGGAGCCTGGACATGATCACCGAGGACATCGACATCAGCTGGAAGCTGCAACGCGACCACTGGTCGATCTTCTACGAGCCGCGCGGCCTGTGCTGGATCCTGATGCCCGAAACCCTGCGCGGACTGTGGAAGCAGCGGCTGCGTTGGGCCCAGGGCGGCGCCGAGGTCTTCCTGAAAAACCTGCGCTCCATCTGGGTCTGGCGCCATCGCCGCCTGTGGCCACTGATGGCCGAGTTCTGCCTGTCCACCGCCTGGGCCTTCGCCTTCGGCGTGTCGGTGCTGCTGTGGGCCCTCAGCCAGGTGGTCACTCTGCCCAACAACATGCAGATCGCCAGCCTGATGCCGCCTGCCTTCACCGGCATGATGCTGGCGGTGGTCTGCCTGCTGCAGTTCGTCGTCAGCATCCTGATCGACCGCCGCTACGAGCCGGGCCTCGCCCGCTCGCTGTACTGGGTCATCTGGTATCCGCTGGCCTTCTGGATGGTGAGCCTGTTCACCACCCTGGTCAGTTTCCCCAAAGTCATGCTCCGCAAGCAGGCCCGCCGCGCGCGCTGGACCAGCCCGGACCGGGGCATCAAATCACCGGACGCAACGTCATGATCATCACCACGCAACGTTCCCGCGCAGGCTATCTGTTCGACCTGGTCCTGACCGCCATCGGCTGGTTCGCCTTCGTGTATCTGTTCGGCGCCGGCATTCTGGCGATCCTGCGCGCCGCCGCGGGCGGTCCCGATGTCTCGCTGTGGCCGGTGTTCCTGCCCACCGTGCACACGCTGTGGGGCTATGCCCTGCTGGCGCTGATCAACGCCGGCGTGCTGGTGGCCTGGGCCGTCTACAACCACCGCAAATTCGCCGGCCGCGACCGCCGCAAGCCGATCAAGCCGGTGGGCGACCGCCGCGTGGCAAGCAGCTTCGCGATCAGCCCGGCCCAGCTGATGCAGGTGCGGTCGGCGCACACCTGCATCATCCACCACGGCGCGGGCGGAGACATCACCGGCATCGAAATGGGCCGCCCTCACCTGAGCGCCTTGCGGGCGGGCTGACTCCCCCCGCTACGGGATAGCGGGCGCCGCGCGCGGCCTTCCCGCTACCCGGTCTGGCGCCCGCGCCGCACCCGCCCTTTATGCTCGGCGACGCGCCTGCTCCAGACTTGGCGCCCGCCCTCAGCGGCGCGCCTTCTCCACATTCGGCAACAGGATCGCCACCACGCCCAGCAAGGGCAGATAGGCGCAGACCTGGTACACGTAGCCTATGCTGGTCGCGTCGGCCAGCTTGCCCAGCGCCGCGGCGCCCACGCCGCCCATGCCGAAGGCGAAGCCGAAGAACAAGCCAGCGATCATCCCCACCTTGCCCGGCACCAGCTCCTGCGCGTAGACCACGATGGCCGAGAAAGCCGAGGCCAGCACCATGCCGATGATCACCACCAGCACGCCCGTCCAGAACAGGTTCATGTAGGGCAAAAGCAGCGTGAACGGCGCCACGCCCAGGATCGACACCCAGATCACGATCTTGCGGCCGATGCGGTCGCCAACCGGGCCGCCCACCACCGTGCCCACCGCCACCGCGGCCAGGAACAGGAACAGGTAGAGCTGCGCCTCGCGTACCGACAACGCGAACTTGTCGATCAGGTAGAACGTGAAGTAACTGTTCAGGCTGGCCAGGTAGAAATACTTGGAGAACACCAGCACGCCCAGCACCGCCAGCGCGCCCAGCACCTGATTGCGCGACAGCCCGTGACCGGCCCCCTCGCGCCGCGCGCGCGGCTTGAGCCGGACGCGGTTGGCGCTGTACCAGCGGCCGATGCCGGTCAGCACCACGATGCCGAACAGCGCCGCCAGCGAAAACCACGCCACGCTGCGCTGCCCGTGCGGAATGATGAAGAGCGCGGCCAACAGCGGCCCCAGCGCCGAACCCACGTTGCCGCCCACCTGGAACAGCGACTGCGCCAGGCCGTGACGCCCGCCGGACGCCATGCGCGCCACCCGCGAGGATTCCGGATGGAACACCGACGAACCCGTGCCCACCAGCACCGCGGCCACCAGCAGCCAGCCGAACGACGGCGCCATCGACAGCAGCAGCAGCCCCACCAGGGTGAAGCCCATGCCCACCGGCAGCGAATACGGCTTGGGATTGCGGTCCGTGTAGAAACCGATGAAGGGCTGCAACAGCGAGGCCGCAAGCTGGTAGACCAGCGTGATCAGGCCGATCTGCGCGAACGACAGGCTGAACGAATCCTTCAGCATGGGATAGATGGCCAACAGGATCGACTGGATCATGTCGTTCATCAGGTGCGCCACGCTGATCGCGCCCAGCACCTTGAAAGCGGTGGACGGATCCGACGAGGCGGCTGACGGCGGGGCCGTGTTGGCGTCGGCGATGCCGGCGGCAGGGTTCTGGGGTGGATTCATGAGCGACGGACGCGAATAAGGGGATGGGCATGCCCGGCACCGTGCCGGGACCTGCTGCCAGTGTAGGAATCCGGGCCGGATCCCATATGCCAACTTTCGTCGTTTAAGTGACAAAATACGGAAACCGCACTTGAGCCGCCTCTCTCATCCTTACGCCGGAAGTGACACGCATGCCCGCCCGACTGCTTTTGACCGACCCCACCCGCAGCGTCAATCCGCAGGACTACCAGCACCGGCCGCGCGCGGTGACGGCCATGGCCAAGGAATTCCCGCCCGGCACCCGGACGGGCACCCATTCCCACCCGCGCGCCCAGCTGGTCTACGCGGTCGAAGGCGTGATGCGCGTCACCACGCCCAGTGGCTTCTGGGCCCTGCCGCCGCTGCGCGCGCTGTGGGTGCCGGCGGGCGTGCCGCATGGCGTGGACATGGTGGGCGCCGTGTCCATGCGCTCGCTCTACCTCGAAGCCGAGACCGCCTGCGGCTACTGGCCGCAATGCCAGGTGGTCGAGGTCAGCGGCCTGCTGCGCGAACTGATCCTGGCGCTGACCGCCGAACCCATCGAGTACCCGCTGGGCGGCCGGGCGGAGCAGATCGCCGCCCTGGTCCTGTCCGAGCTGGCCGCCGCGCGCGTCGCGCCGCTGCAGATCCCCTGGCCGCGCGACCGCCGCCTGCAGACCATCTGCGCGGCGATCCTGGACGATCCCGGGCTGCAACGCGGCATCGAGGACTGGGGCGACGAAGTCGGCGCCAGCGCGCGCACGCTGATCCGCCTGTTCCAGGCGGAGCTGGGGCTGAACTACCGGCAGTGGGTGCAGCAGGTCCGGCTGGCCGAGGCGGTGTGCCGGCTATCGCAGGGCGTGCCGGTCGCGCGCATCGCCTCCGACCTGGGCTACCGCAGCGCCAGCGCCTTCTCGGCCATGTTCCACCGGGCGCTGGGCGCGCCACCGCAGAGCTACCTGAAGAACAGCTGACTGAAAAGCGGCTGACGCTTGCAACCGGACTTGCCGTTTGTCACGGCCCGCAATACATTTCAGTGCGTTCCCGCAGCGCAGCACCGCGACAAAGCCGCGCCGGGCGTATGCTGGAACCCGTCCCTGAATTCCCCCGGCGTTTGCGCTGCTTCCGCCCCCCGGGCAAGTTTGGTTACCGAAACCTTATTGCTCCCTGGGCGGTCTATAGCGTTCTGCCCTAGAATCGCCTGCAATGAGCACCCCCCAGCAATCCTCCGCCACCCCGGGCGGCAAACCGGGCCTCCCCTGGAAACGAATCCTGATCAAGGCTGGCGTAGCCGCCGGCGGCGCCGCCGTGTGCGGTGGCATCGCGCTCGGCCTGGCGCTGGCCCTGGCCTGGCCCAGCCTGCCCGACCTGCACGCCATGACGGACTACCGCCCGCGGGTGCCGCTGCGCATCTACACGGCGGACAAGGTGCTGATCGGCGAATACGGCGAAGAACACCGCAACGTACTGCGCTTTGACGAGATCCCGCCGGTGATGCGCCAGGCGGTGCTGGCGGCCGAGGACGACCGTTTCTACAGCCACGGCGGGGTCGACTGGATGGGCGTGGCGCGCGCGGTGCTGACCAACCTCGTCAAGGGTTCCAAGAGCCAGGGCGGCAGCACCATCACGATGCAGGTGGCGCGCAACTTCTACCTGTCGTCGGAAAAGACCTATTCGCGCAAGTTCTACGAGCTGCTGCTCACTTTCAAGATCGAATCCGAGCTTTCCAAGGACCAGATCCTTGAGCTCTACATGAACCAGATCTACCTGGGCCACCGCGCCTATGGTTTCGCGGCCGCCTCGCGCACCTATCTCGGCAAGCCCTTGTCGGAAGTGACGCCGGCCGAGGCCGCGATGCTCGCCGGCATCCCCAAGGCGCCGTCGCGCTTCAACCCCATCACCAATTTCCCGCGCGCCGAGATCCGCCAGCACTACGTGCTGGGCCGCATGAAAACGTTGGGCTACCTCACGCCCGAACAGGCCGATGAAGCGCTCAAGCAGCGCCTCACGATCCGCGGCGCGGACGGCGCCAGCGCGCGCGGCTTCGCCATCCATGGCGACTACCCGGCCGAACTGGCGCGCCAGCTGATGTACGGTGTGTTCCAGGAGCAGACCTACTCCAAGGGCATCGATGTCTACACCACCATCGATTCCAAGGACCAGGAAGCCGCCTACCGCGCCGTGCGCGACGGCGTCATGGACTACACCCGCCGCGCCGTGTATCCCGGCCCGGAAGACCAGATAGACCTGCCCGACGGCGTCGAGCAGGACGCTGCCGCGCTGGATGAGATCCTCGACGGCGTGCAGGAAAAGACGCCTGACAGCGAAGACCTGCTGACCGCCGTGGTGCTGGCCGCCAGCCCCACCGAAGTGACACTGGCGCGCAGCGCGCGCGACATCATCACCATCAGCGACAAGAAGGCGCTGGCAGTGGTGGCCCGCGCGCTCAACCCCAAGGCCAGCGACAGCCAGCGCCTGCGCCGCGGTTCCGTGGTCTATATCCACAAGAACGGCGACAGCTGGGAAATCATCAACATGCCGACGTTGCAGGCGGCGCTGGTCTCGATGGTGCCCCAGGACGGCGCCATTCGCGCCATGATCGGCGGCTTCGACTACAACCGCGGCGGCTTCAACCGTGTGACGCAGGCCTGGCGCCAACCGGGCTCCAACATCAAGCCCTTCGTCTACGCCGCGGCGCTGGAGCGCGGCCTGACCCCGGCCACGCAGATCTCCGACCAGCCCTTCATGCTGACCGCGGAGCAGACCGGCTCCAAGGCCTGGCAGCCCAAGAACGACGGCAACAAGTACGAGCCCATGCTGACCTTGCGCCAGGGCCTCATGCGTTCCAAGAACATGGTGTCGATCCGCATCCTGCAGGCTATTTCGCCGCAGTATGCCCAGGACTACCTGACCCGCTTCGGCTTCGACAAGTCGCGCTGGCCGGCCGTGCTGCCGCTGGCCCTGGGCGCGGGCGGCGCCACGCCGCTGCAGGTGGTCAACGGCTACAGCGTGTTCGCCAACGGCGGCTACCGCGTCACCCCCTACCTGGTCGACCACGTCACGGACCGCTCAGGCAACGTGTTGATGAAGGCGCAGCCGGTGGTCGCCGGCGACGAGCAGGCGCGCGCCATCGATCCCCGCACCGCCTGGGTCATGGACGACATCCTGCGCGGCGTCACGGTCAGCGGCACCGCCGCCCGCGCGCACCAGGTGCTCAAGCGCAACGACATCGGCGGCAAGACCGGTACCACCAACGAGGCCGTGGACGTCTGGTTCTCGGGCTTCACGTCCGGCCTGGCCACCACGGTCTGGATGGGCTTTGATCAGCCCAAGTCGCTGGGCACCAACGAATTCGGCAGCGGCCTGGCCCTGAGCACCTGGCTGGACTACATGCAGCCGGCCTTGAAGGGTGTGCCCGAAACCAAACCCGCGCCGCGCCCGGACGGCCTGATCGTGGACAACGGCGAATACTATTTCTCGGAATTCCCGCCGGGCCAGGCCGTGGCCTCGCTGGACCTGTCCTCGGGCGATGCGCTGACCGATTTCCTGAACAACAACCGTTCGACGGACGGCGTGGACACTTCGGTCAAGCCCTTGCCACCCAGCGGCGCCGTGCCGCAGAGCAGTCCTGGCCAACCGCCCGTGGCCCTGCCCGTCCCCGTGGCGCCCGCGGGCGGCGCGCCGGCCGGCAATGTGCCTGTCATCCCGCCCATCCCCGTGCCGCGCGTGGACGCCGACACCCCTGCCCGCGCCAGCGCCGTCAGCGGCGCCGGACCGGTGGCCGCCCGGCCGCTGTAACCGGTCCCGGCGCCAGCCGCCGGGAATTCAAGCCTGCTATTCCTGCTCCGCGAGTTCGGTCACGACCTCACGCGGCCAGGCCTGCAGGGATTCCAGGTCCAGGAAGGTGAAGTAGCCGGATTTCCAGCCCTCGGTGTCGATGTGATAGACGTTGCCCAAGAGCAAGGGCGCCGGCACCGGCGTGTGCCCGGCCACCACCGCCCGTACGCCCCGGATGCCGGTGCGGTCCATCTGCCGCAGGCGGTCGCGCGACCACTGGCATGCAGCGCTGGTGCGCCGGTAGCGGTCCTGCAAGGCGGATTCCAGCCGCGGCCAGAACAGCACAGGACAATCGGCATGCAGCAGCCCCACTGCCCCTTCCAGCGTTTCAACCTCGATGGCGATGGGCAATTGCGCGAAGGCCTCGGCGAACACCTGCTGCCGATCCGAGGGCAGGTCCAGGAACCAGCCGCCGCCGTAGCCGCGCCAGTTGTCCACGTCCACCTGCCCGGTGCGTACGTGGCGGATCGCGTAATCCTCGTGATTGCCCTGGACCGCGTGGAACCAGGGCCGGGCCAGCCACTCCAGCGCGGCCTCGCTTTCCGGACCGCGGTCCACCAGGTCGCCGACGGAAAACAATCGATCCCGGGACGGATCGAAGCCCAACTGGTCCAGGCTTTCCTGCAGGCGGGAAAAATGCCCATGCAGGTCGCCCACCGCGAAATCGCGGCCTAGCTGGTTGCGCGGGACTTTGAGAAAACGCTGCTCCATGATGATCAGGACTGCCACTGGGTTGATGCTGGATCCCTCTTTTTAACCCGCTTTCAAGCCCACCCGGCTGCCCCCCCTAGCAAGGCCATGGTCAAAATTTGGTTACGAGAATCGATATTATTCGCGATAATATCCAGTTTTCTCCAACCCGCGCCTGCAAGGGCCCGCCCCCCATGACTGCCGCGTCCACCATCAAAACCTGGTACCTGGTCCACAAATGGACCAGCCTGGTCTGCACGATCTTCCTGCTCATCATCTGTCTTACCGGTTTGCCTCTGGTGTTCCACCACGAGATCGAACACTGGCTCGACGATGGCAAGCCGCTGTCCGACGTGCCGGCCTCGACCCCTCGCGCCAACCTCGACCAGTTGGTCGACAGCGCCCGCGCCATGTATCCGGGCGAAGTCGTCGACTACCTGTTCTTCGACCCCGACGAGCCGCAAGTCTATGTCGGCATGGCGAAAACGCCCGGCGACGGCCAGGTGTCCGGCCACGCCGTGCGCATGGACGCGCGCACCGGCGACGTGCTGCTGGACGGCCCGCTCTACACGCAGGACAAGTTTTCCTTCATGGGCATCATGCTGGCGCTGCACGTGGACCTGTTCGCGGGGCTGCCCGGGGAGCTGTTCCTGGGATTCATGGGCTTGCTGTTCTGCGTGGCCATCGTTTCCGGCGTGGTGCTCTACGGCCCCTTCATGAAGAAGCTGGAATTCGGCACCGTGCGCGCCACCCGCTCCACCCGCCTGAAATGGCTGGACCTGCATAATCTGCTGGGTATCGTGACGCTGGTCTGGGCCTTCGTAGTGGGCATCACCGGCGTGATCAATGAGCTGTCCACGCCGCTGTTCCGCCTGTGGCAGTCGACCGAACTGGTGCGCATCCTGGAACCCTACAAGGGCCAGAGCGTGCCCACCGAGCTGGCATCGGCCCATGCCGCCGCCGATACGGCCCGCAAGGCCCTGCCCGGCAACGAGGTGTCGTTCATCGCCTTCCCCGGCAACGCCTTCGGCAGCCCCCACCACTACATCACCTGGATGCGCGGCGACACGCCGCTGACCTCCAAGCTGAACACGCCCGTGCTGGTGGACGGCAAGACCGGCGAACTGACCACCGTGGCCAAGATGCCCTGGTACCTGACCGCGCTGGAAGTCTCGCGCCCGCTGCACTTCGGCGACTATGGCGGCCTGCCCTTGAAAATCATCTGGGCGCTGCTGGACGTCATCACGATCGTGGTCCTGGTCAGCGGCCTCTATCTCTGGCTGGCCCGCCGCCGCGCCACCGAAGCGCGCATCGCCGAACTCGTGCGCAAACACCAAGCCGCCGCCATCCCCAAAAGGACTCCCGCATGAGCAAGACAGCCCGTGGTTTCATGTTTGTCTGGGGCGCCCCGATCCTGCTGGGCGTGCTCAGCGTGTTCGGCTTGCTGGCCGCCCTGCTGGGCACGGGGGGCTGGCACTGGGCGTCCTGGACCTCCCTGGCCATCCTGCTGGCGGTGATCGCACGCTATTGGGTGTTTCCGCTGAAGCCGTAGCGCGCGCGGCGCGCCAGGCGCCGCCCGCGCGCAACACGGCTACTTGCCAAACACTTCCGGGTCCGGCCCCAGGCGTCCGCCTTCCTTGATACCGTCGATGGCGGCCATGTCCGCCGCCGACAGCTCGAAGTCGAAGACATCGATGTTCTCGCGGATGCGGGCCGGCGTCACCGACTTCGGAATCACGATCAGATCGTTCTGCAGGTGCCAGCGCAGCGTCACCTGGGCGGGCGACTTGCCGTGCTTCTGCGCCAGGTCCAGGATGACCTTGTCCTTCGCCACGCCGCCCTGGGCCAGGGGGCTCCATGACTCCGTCGCGATGCCGTGCCTGGCATGGAAGTCCCGCAGCGCGCGCTGGGTGAAGCCGGGGTGCAGTTCGACCTGATTGACCGCCGGCGTCACGCCGGAGGCGTCGATCAACCGTTCCAGGTTGGCCTGGGTGAAATTGGACACGCCGATCGAACGCGCGCGGCCGTCTTCCTTCATTTCGATCATGGCCTTCCAGGCATCCACGAACTTGGTGCTGCCAGCCACGGGCCAATGGATCAGGTACAGGTCCACATAGGCCAGGCCCAGTTTTTCCAGGCTCTCGTCCATGGCTTTGTGGGCCTCGTCGTAGCCGTGCCTGTCGTTCCAGAGCTTGGTCGTGACGTACAGATCCTTGCGTGCCACGCCGGCCGCGCGCAGGCCCTCGCCCACGCCAGCCTCGTTGCCATAGATGGCCGCGGTGTCCACCGAGCGGTAGCCGGCCGCCAACGCCTCTTTCACGCTTGCGGCCGCCTGATCGTTCGGCACCTGCCAGACGCCCAGGCCCAGCTGGGGAATCTTGCCGCCGTCGTTCAATTTCACTGCGGGTACTTTCGCCATAAGAACCTCCGTAGCTTGCGACGCGACGTCCGCGCGGCGAATATGCGCCGGGTCGCGCAACCAAGGGGCAGCCAGGCTTCGTCCTTGGTTGAGATAGTAAAGAACGGGCCCGCCAGGCTGCGCCCGAGTCACCGTGCCGGATTGAAAACCCCCGGGAGAGGTGCACACATCCCAGGGGCCGTGAGGCCGATAATACCCCCACGGCCGCCAATTCCTTGAATGCCCCCGCCAAAGCAGCTATTCCCGCCCCTGGCGCGGCCCCGCGGCAGAAATGCCGCCCGTAGCCGATAATGCGCTTCCGACGGCCCGCCGGCCCATGCATAACCCTCCCGGCCCTGACCATGAACGCTCCTGACACGCGGCCCGAGCGCCGCGGCGGTTTCTCCACCCTGCGCACCCTCTTTCCCTATCTCTGGCCGCCCGGCGAAACCGGCCTGAAGACGCGCGTCGTCGCAGCCCTGCTATGCCTGTTCGCGGCCAAGGCGGCCACGGTCTATGTCCCCCTGCTGTACAAGCAGGCCATCGACGAATTGGGCAAGGGCGCGCCGGGCGCCGTCACGGTGCCGCTGGGCCTGATCCTGGCCTACGGCACCGCCCGGGTGCTGTCGTTGCTGTTCTCGGAGCTGCGCGATGCCATCTTCGCCCGGGTCGGGCAGCACGCCATCCGCGCGGTCGGCCTGCAGGTCTTTCGCCACCTGCACGCACTGTCGCTACGCTTTCACCTGACGCGCCAGACCGGCGGCCTGAACCGCGCCATCGAACGCGGCACCAAGGGCATCCAGACCCTGCTGTCGTTCCTGCTCTTCAGCATCCTGCCGACCTTCTTCGAAATCGGGCTGGTCTGTATCGTGCTGTGGAAGATGTTCGACATCTGGCTGGCGCTGGCCACCGGCGCCACCGTCACGCTGTACATGGCGTATACGCTGCTGGTCACGGAATGGCGCGCCAAGTTCCGGCGCCAGATGAACGAAACCGACTCCGAAGCCAACACCAAGGCCATCGAAAGCCTGCTGAACTACGAAACGGTCAAGTACTTCGGCAACGAGGAGCATGAGGCCCGCCGCTATGATGCCTCGCTCACCCGCTACGAGCGCGCCGCCGTGCGCAGCCAGGTCAGCCTGTCCGTCCTCAACGTCGGCCAGGCCGCCATCATCTCGGTGGGCCTGACCCTGGTCATGTGGATGGCCGCCACCGGCATCGCCGAGGGCCGCTACACGCTGGGCGATTTCGTCCTGGTCAACACCTACCTGCTGCAGCTGTACCAGCCGCTGAGCTTCTTCGGCTTCGTGTACCGCGAGATCAAGCAGGCCATCATCGACATGGAACGCATGTTCGAACTGCTGGGACAGGACCGCGAAGTGGCCGACCGGCCCGATGCCCAGCCGCTGCGCGTGACCGGCGGCGAGGTGGAATTCCGCGACGTGCATTTCGGCTACGACACGCGCCGGCCCATCCTGAAGGGCGTCAGCTTCACCATCCCGGCCGGCAGGACCGTGGCCGTCGTCGGCACGTCGGGCGCCGGAAAATCGACCATCGCGCGCCTGCTGTTCCGCTTCTATGACGCCGATGGCGGCGCCGTCCTCATCGACGGCCAGGACGTGCGCGAAGTGACGCAAGCCAGCCTGCGGGCCGCGATCGGCGTGGTGCCGCAGGACACCGTGCTGTTCAACGACACCATCCTCTACAACATCGGCTACGGCCGTCCCGGCGCCACCGAGGACGAGATCCAGGCGGCGGCGCGCCTGGCACACATCCACGACCTGATCATGGCCATGCCGGACGGCTACCAGACCATGGTCGGCGAACGCGGGCTGAAGCTGTCCGGCGGCGAAAAGCAGCGCGTGGCGATCGCCCGCACCATCCTGAAGAATCCCGCCATCTTCCTGTTCGACGAGGCCACCAGCGCGCTGGACAGCCACACCGAACGTGAGATCCAGGCCAATCTGCGCGAAGTCAGCCAGGGCCGCAGCACCCTCATCATCGCCCACCGCCTGTCCACCGTGGCGGACGCGGACGAGATCATCGTGCTAGGCGAGGGCCGCATCGTCGAACGCGGCCGCCATCCGCAACTGCTGGCGCACGGCGGCGTCTACGCCGGCATGTGGGCCCGCCAGCAGGAAAGCTCCCAGGCCGGCGCGCCGGATTGACAAGCCCAGCGCCCTGTCCGAACATCGCACCCTTTTGCATTCCAGGCCACCCATGCAGGATCCGACCCCCGCCCCCGCCGTCCGCGTCTGCGCCTCCGCTGAGCTCGCCAACGGCGGCCTGGGCGTGAAAATACCCGTGTCCGACGCCGCAGGCCGGACCACCGCCTTCTTCGTGCGCTACCAAGACCGCGTGCACGGCTACCTGAACCGCTGCGCCCACGTGGGCGTGGAACTGGATTGGGAAGGCAGCTTCTTCACCCGCGCCGGCGACCTGATCATGTGCGCGCGCCACGGCGCCACCTACCAGCCCGACACCGGCCTGTGCGTGGGCGGCCCCTGTAAGAACGGCCGCCTGACCGTGCTGGCGGTCGAAGAACGCGACGGCGCGGTCTATTGGCAGCCGGCCGGCAAGATCCGTCCTTTGGGAGACGCGGCCGACGGCTAGCCCCGGATGCCCAGCCATCCATTCATCCCCACATAGATGCCCACGGCGATGATCAACAGGCTGGAGAGATACGGAGCCCGCTGGGCGACCGCGCCAAACCACGGAGCACGCTTGTTGACTTGGCGTACGCTTAGCGCCGCCACGGCGCCGACCGTCACCAGCGTGATGGCCAGTCCGATCGAGAAACACAGCACCAGCACCGCTCCGAGCGTGAATTCCTTCAATTGCAGGCACAGCAGGAGCACCGTAATTGCCGCGGGGCAAGGAATAAGCCCGCCGGTCAGGCCAAACAGGGCAATCTGCCAGTTGGTTACGTTCCGGTTGGCGAAGCGCCGCCGGATGTCATTGGCGTGCGCAAGCTGGTGGGCGTCCTGATACCCAACGCCCGCGACCTCCAGTCCTCGCGGCCCTTCATGGCGATGATCACGCTGGTGTTGATCTGGCTCCGTGAATGCGACGGCATGGCTGTGGGCATGCCCGTGGCCATTGCGATGGTCGTGATGATGATGCTCGTGGCTTGCGCCATGCTGATCGCGCCAGGTCCGCCAAAACATCCATGCAGCGATCAGCACGATGATCACCCCGGACGCCACCTGGAAGTACGGTTCC
This sequence comes from Achromobacter sp. D7-1, assembly GCF_059760445.1. Taxonomy (NCBI): domain Bacteria; kingdom Pseudomonadati; phylum Pseudomonadota; class Betaproteobacteria; order Burkholderiales; family Alcaligenaceae; genus Achromobacter; species Achromobacter sp. D7-1. The sequence continues at coordinate 21,577 of NZ_JCBAMT010000046.1, forward strand.
AGTTCCTCCGCAGCGACTCCGCGCCAGAGATACATGCCGCCCAACCCGATGCCCCACACAATCAGGGTGTGCGAAATGGTCGCGGTGATTCCAAGCAGCACAGCCTGCCACACGCTCCCCCTGATCGCGACGATGAACGCCGCCATCATCGTCTTGGAGTGGCCGGGTTCCAACCCGTGTAGAGCGCCCAGCAGGATGGCGCTGGGAATAAACAACCAGGCATGCGTAGCACCCTGGGCAATCAAATCGGAAAACGACAGCATGGATGGCGTTCTTAAAGATACTTGGTGATTTCTTTGAATTCGTCTATCGCGCGCTGTCTGTCCTGGTCCAGCTCGCCCACCGCATCCTGCAGGCAATGGTCGATATGGTCTTGAATGAGGATCTTCTTGGCCTGGGCAATGGCACGCTCGACCGCATGCAGCTGCTGGGCCAATTCAAGGCAGGGACGATGTTCTTCCATCATTGTCAGGATGCTGCGCAAATGGCCTTCAGCTCGCTTAAGGCGCTTGGCGACGGCATCGTAATGATGATGAGGATCGGGTTTATTCATGGAGCCATCATATCCCCCCCGGGGGGATATGATTAAGGAAACCATGTCGTCGATCGGGGAAAGGGAGTATCGGTCTGTAGCGATATCTACATGATTGCAGAGATAGCGATGCTTTCATATTCTGCTCCCCATGGATACGTCACTTGCCTCCTCTTGGCTGCTGCTCATCGTCAGCCTGCCCACCAACGGCGCCACGGCGCGCATGCGCATCTGGCGCAAGCTCAAGGCGTTGGGATGCGCAGCCTTGCGCGATGGAGCCTATCTGCTGCCGGCGCACGCCGAGCAAGCGCTCCAACTGACCGATCTGGCCGCCGAAACGAGCGAAGAAGGCGGTCAGGCTTGGCTGCTGCGGGTCCAGGCCCAGGACAACGACGAGTCCGCCTCGTTCCGGGCCCTGTTCGACCGTTCGGCCGACTACGATGTTTGGCTGGCGGAACTGGCCCAGGCGCGCCAGACGCTGGCTGAATTGAAGGCGACTGAGCTCAACCGCCTGTTGCGCCGCTACGAACGTAGCTACCAGGCGTTGCGCCGCATAGATTTCTTCCCGGCTGAAACGTCGCTCCGCGCGCAAGCGCAGCAGCGCGATTTCGCCAATGCCATCGAAGCCATCCTGTCGCCCGGCGAGCCCCACGCGTCGGTGGGAGGCATAGCGCGTCGCGATCCCATGAACCATCGGGGACGCATCTGGGCGACCCGACGCCATATCTGGGTTGATCGAGTTGCCTGTGCGTGGCTGATCCAGCGCTTCATTGACCCTTCCGCGCGCTTTCTATGGCTGGAAACCCCAGCCGACTGCCCGACCGACGCCCTGGGATTCGATTTCGACGGCGCCACTTTCACGCACGTCGGCGATCGCGTGTCGTTCGAGGTCCTGCTTGCCAGTTTCGGCCTGGAGGAGAATCGCGGCCTCGCGCAGTTGGGAACGCTGGTACATGCGCTCGACGTGGGCGGGGCTGCGGTGCCGGAAGCGGCGGGCTTTGAAGCCATCCTGGCTGGCGCTCGCAAACGCCTGTCCGACGACGATGCCTTGCTGCTCGAAGCCTGCACCGTACTGGATTCCCTGTACGCCCATTTCTCCGGCGAGCGTAAGACCTGACTGTCCTCTGTTCAAGAGCGCAACCATGAATCCGTCCCAAGAATCCGTCCGCGACAGTGCGGCAACGCTTGTCGCGCAACCAACCTATACCCTCTGGCAACTCGTCTGGTACTTCATCCGGCTAGGGGCCCTGGGCTTTGGGGGGCCGGTTGCCCTGGCCGGTTATATGCGCCGCGATCTGGTGGAGGGAAGAGGCTGGATCGCCGGCGGCGACTACAAGGAAGGTTTGGCGCTCGCCCAGCTCGCGCCAGGTCCTCTGGCCGCGCAGCTCGCCATTTACCTCGGCTACGTGCATTACCGCGTTCTTGGCGCCACGCTGGTGGGGATCGCCTTCATCCTGCCGTCGTTCTTCATGGTCGTTGCCCTGGGGTGGGCATATATGCGTTTTGGCGGCCTGGCGTGGATGCAAGCCGTGTTCTACGGCGTGAGCGCTGCGGTGATCGGCATCATTGCCATCAGTGGCTACAAGCTCACTACCAAGAGCGTGGGCAAGGACAAGCTGTTGTGGGCCATCTATCTGGCGCTGGCCCTCGTCACTGTCATCACCGAATCCGAAATTGCCTGGCTGTTTCTGGCGGCCGGTCTGCTGGTCTGGTTTTGGCGTGCGCCGCCCAGGTGGGTAAAGTCCGGTCATCTGTCGGCGGTGGCAGCGGTATCCGTGCCGGCGGGGGCTACGCTGAGCACGCTGGACTGGCCGCTGCTCTGGCAAATCGCCTTGTTCTTCGCCAAGGCGGGAGCATTCGTCTTCGGCTCCGGGCTGGCCATCGTGCCGTTTCTCTACGGCAGCGTGGTTACCGACTTCCACTGGCTCAATGACAAGCAGTTCGTCGATGCCGTCGCGGTAGCCATGATCACGCCGGGACCCGTTGTAATCACGGTCGGCTTCATCGGCTACCTGGTCGCGGGCCTGCCCGGAGCCTGTGTGGCGGCCTTGGCTACCTTTCTGCCTTGTTATCTGTTCACCATCATCCCGGCGCCGTACTTCAAGAAGTACGGAAAACTGCCCGGTATTCTCGCCTTCGTTGATGGCGTGACCGCCGCTGCGATCGGCGCCATCGTGGGCGCAGTCATCGTTATCGCCCGGCGCACGATCGTCGATGTGCCGACATTGCTGTTGGCAATGGCTGCAGTGCTATTGCTGCTGTGCTTCAAGAAACTGTCCGAGCCGATGATCGTTGCTGGCGCGGCGATGATCGGCTTGGCGGTTTATCCGCTGCTGCACTAAGTGCTTTTCCAGGAGTTCATCATGCAATGGATCACTCGTGAACGGCCCAAGATCGACCGCATCGCCTGTCCATGGCTAATCGCCCGGTTCATCGACGCAACGCCAGAATTTCTCTACGTGCCGGCGGGGGATGTTCTACGCATCGCCAAGGAAACCGCCGCAATTCCCTACGACATCCCTGGCGTGGAACTTTCGCACGTTGGAGAACTGTGCAGCTTTGACGCCTTCCTCGATAGGTACAGGCTGGCGGACAACCCGGCGCTGCAGCAAATGGCCAGAATCGTTCGCGGCGCCGACACCTCGCGCCTGGACCTGACCCCGCAGTCAGCCGGACTGTACGCACTATCGCTGGGCTTGTCGCACTTGTACGCCAACGACCACGTCATGCTTGGCCATGGCATGGTCATGTACGACGCTTTTTATGCCTGGTGCCAGTCGTGCCAGGAGGAAACGCACCGCTGGCCACCGGTCATGCCCATGGCATAAGGGGCGACGCCAGGTCTTCGATTCTCATGACCCGAGTTCCCACCGTCAATGAACATCGACACTTGACGCCGCACGCCTCGGCTACTCCCTTGCGCACTCAGGCCCGCGCCACCGCGGCTTCGGCCGGCGCCTGCCGTTCCGCGTAGCGGCGCGCCAGCACCGCGCAGACCATCAGCTGCATCTGGTGGAAGATCATCAGCGGCAGCACCACCACCCCCATCTGCGAGGTGCCGAACAGCACGGTGGCCAGCGGAATCCCCGATGCCAGCGACTTCTTCGAGCCGCAGAAAACCAGCGTGATCTCGTTTTCCTTCGACAGCCCCAGCTTGCGGCTGCCCCAGGTCGTGACCAGCAGCACCGTGCCCAGCAGCAAGGCGTTGACCAGCACCATGGAGGCCAGGTCGATCGGCGGGAACGCGTGCCAGATGCCCTGCGCCACCGCCTCGCTGAACGCGGTGTAGACGGCCAGCAGGATAGAGCTGCGGTCCACTTTCGACAGCGTGCGGTTGTTGCGCTGGGCCCAGGCGCCGATCCAGGGCCGCAACAGGCTGCCTACCGCGAACGGCAGCAGCAACTGCAGCAGGATGCGGCCGGCATCGGCCAACCCGTGCCCGCCGCCCTGGCGGTGGAGCAGCACCGCCACCAACAGCGGCGTCAGCACGGTGCCCAGCAGGTTGGACGCCGTGGCCGCGCAGATCGCGCCCGGCACGTTGCCGCGCGCCATGGAGGTAAAGGCGATCGACGACTGCACAGTCGAAGACAGGGTGCAGACGAACAGCACGCCCAGCCACAGCGACGGCGTCAACAGATTGGGAAACAGCGCCCGCAGCCCCAGGCCCAGCGCCGGAAAGAGCACGAAGGTGCAGGCCAGGATCAGCGCATGCAGGCGCACGTCCTTCACCCCCGCCACGATGGCATCCGTGGACAGGCGCGCGCCATGCAGGAAGAACAGCAGCGAAATGGCGATGTTGCTGGCCACTGTCATGAAGGCCGCGCCCTGGCCCACGGCCGGGAAGAAGCTGGCGAAGACCACCGTGGCGATCAGGATGAGCGTGAATTGGTCGGGCAGGAAGCGGCGCATGGCAAAGGTTTCCGTAAAGGTTGCGGAAAACTATAGGCGCGCCTCTTGCCATCGTGAAGACCACTAGGTACTTTAACTGCCATCGGAATATCCTATGACCAGGCCGCCATGCTCAATCCCCTCTGGCTCAAGACCTTCACTGCCGCCGCCGCCGCCCCGAGCTTCACCGAAACCGCCCGGCGGCTGGACCTGACGCAGCCCACGGTCAGCGAGCACATCCGTCAGCTGGAGCAGGCCCTGAACCGCCGCCTGTTCCAGCGCGACACGCATTCGCTCGCGCTCACCAGCGACGGCCGCAGCCTGCTGGTGCATGCCCAGATCATCCTGGACGCGCACGAACGCGCCGAGCGCCTGTTCGACGCGCCCCGCCTGCGCGGGCGGGTGCGCCTGGGCACCTCGGACGACCTGGCGATGGGTCCCCTGCCCGACGTGCTGGCCGCGTTCCGGCTGGCCCATCCCGAAGTGGAACTGGACCTGACCATCGGCGTCACCAGCGAGCTCTACAAGCTGCTGGACGACAACGGCCTGGACGTGATGATAGGCAAGCGCCGCAAGGGCGACCGCCGCGGCCAGACCCTGCACAAGGAAGCCCTGCTGTGGCAGGCCAAGGAAGGCCTGCGCGTGGCGCCCGGCGAACCGCTGCCGCTGATCCTGCTGCGCGAACCCAGCGTGACGCGCAGCCTGACGCTGGACGCGCTGGCCCGCGCCGGCCGTAGTTGGCAGATCGTGTGCACCAGTACCAGCTACGCGGGCTGCCAAGCCGCCGCCCGCGCCGGCCTGGGCATCACGGTGCAGCCCTCGCATCTGTCCACCGCGGGGCTGGCCGCGCCGGCGGGCGCCGCGCAGTTGCCGGCCCTGCCGCAGGTGGAATTCATCGTGATCTCGACGCCCGCGCCCAACAAGCCCACGCGGGCACTGACCGAGATTTTGATGCGCAGCACGCTGACCTGAGGCGCGGCATCTAGTGCTCGCGGCGCGTATCTCGAATCGCAATGGGCGCACGGTCCATTGCCATCAGCAGCTCACCCAGCCCTCGGGCCGTCGCCCCCTCCATCCGCCCGCCCGGCCCGCAAACCTCGTCCGCGCTGGTCCATGCCGGTGCCGCGCCTGGCAGGCGGCGCGCGCGCAGCCAACCCTGGCGGTCGACCATGAACTGCGCGCCCGCCAGTTCGCCGGGCAGTACACCCGCCGCCAGCGCGTAGGCGTTCCAGGCGTCCACGCCCGCAGCCACGCAATCCGCAGCCACGTCCAGAGTCTCGCCGCGCGTCAGCGCCACGGTCAGCAGACGCGGATCTTGCGGCTCGTCGGACGCGCCCGGTACCTGCGCCATCACCCGCAGGGGCAGTCCGCGCAAGCCGCTGAGCCGGGTCGCCCGACCGTCGCGGCAGACGATATCGACGACCGGCGCAGCGACTGCCGGCATGCCGCTGCCGCCATAGGCCCGCAAGCGCAGATAGTCCAGCATCTGCCAAATCTCGTCAGCACTCAACGTTGCACCGAACGCGGGCATCACGGGCTTGCCGGCAGGCTCCTGGCCGCCATGCGCGATGCGCCAGTGCAGTTCCCCTTCCAACCGGTTCTGGAACAGGGCCGGTCCCAGCACGCTGGGCCACACCGGCAGGCTGGCCGCGAGCTCGCCCCGTCCATCGGCTGCCGCACCATGGCATGCGGCGCAATGCGCCTGGTACAGCCGCCCGCCTTGCAGCAGGTTGGCGTCGGAAAACGGCAGCGGTGAAAGCTGATAGGAGGAACTGTGCGCCTCGGTCAACAACATCTGCGGACGCGGCCAGTCGGTCAGCAGCGCCAGCGCGGCAGCGGCGCCCAGCCATGCCAATCGCCGGCGCTTGGCGAACAGCGCGCCGCACAGCAAGGCCAGCGCCGCCGCCGACTGCGCCAACGCCAGCCACAGCTGGCGCCAAGTGTGCGGACTCACGGGCAGGTCCGGGTCGTAGCGCCACGCGAACGGCCAGTAGGCCAGTACGGGAGCCTGGACCAGCGACCTCCAGATCGCTGCGGCCAGGAACAGCGCCAACGCGGCCAATCCGATCGTCAGCAGCACCGCAACGCGCCGCCGGGCCGGCCGAGCCGCGCAAGCGGCCGCCGGCTGACGCCGCGCGATGCTCACCACGTCGCGTCCAGCCCCAGCAAGGCCAGCGCGCGATGACGCAAGGCCGCCAGGCGCGGATCACCGCGATGCCTGGGGTAAGGCAGATCGTTGACGATCTCGTCCTTGATCCGCGCCGGCCGCTCGCTCAGCACCACGATGCGCGTGGCCATGAACAGCGCCTCCTCCACATCGTGCGTGACCAGCAAGGCCGTGTAGCCTTCGCGTTGCCACAGGTCCACCAGTTCGGACTGCATGGCGATGCGGGTCAGCGAGTCGAGCTTGCCCAGCGGCTCGTCCAGGATCAGGATGCGCGGATCGTTGACCAGCGCGCGCGCCAGCGCGGCGCGCTGCGCCATGCCGCCGGACAGCTGGTGCGGGTAGGCCTGGCCGAACGCCTTCAGACCCACGCGCTGCAAGGCCTCGTCCACCCGGCTGCGCTGAGTCTTCAACAGCCCGCGCGCCTGCAGCCCCAGGGCCACGTTGTCCCACACCGTGCGCCAGGGATACAACGTCGGATCCTGGAACACCACGATGCGCGAAGGCGAAGGTCCCGTGATGGGCTCGCCGTCCGCCAGCAGACCGCCTTCGGCCGGAGGCTCCAGGCCCGCGACCAGGCGCAGCAGCGTGGACTTGCCACAGCCGCTGGGTCCCAGCAAAGCCACGAACTCACCCGGCTTCACGTCCAGGTCTATGCCGTCCAGCACCGGCAAGTCCGCACCATCCAGATCGAAATGATGGCTCACGCCGCGCACGGCCAGCGCGGCGCCGGATGCTTTCTGTTGTTCAGACACGGCCGCCGCTACCATTTCACCACTCCCTTTTGCCAGGCCAGGAGGCGGTCGCGTCCCAGGAACAGCAAGGTGATGAGGCCCGAGAACACCAGCGCCATCACGATCAGGGCGCCGTACATATTGGCGTAGGAGGCCCAGCCCTGGGCCCACGACAGGTACCAGCCCAGTCCAGACTTCACGCCCATCATCTCGGCCGCCACCAGCACCGAGAACGACGCGCCCAGGCCCATGAACAGGCCCACGAATACCTGCGGCAAGGCCGCCGGGATCGCCACGCGCAGCACCAGGAACCATTCAGTGGCGCCCATGGTGCGCGCCACGTCGTAGTAGGCCCGGTTCACGCCGGCCACGCCCGACCAGGTCAGCACCGTGACCGGAAACCAGGTGGCCAGCGCAATCAGGAAGACCGCTGCCGACCAGCTCGACGGAAAGAAGAAGAACGCCATCGGCAGCAAGGCCGTGGACGGCACCGGCCCCAGGAAACGCAGCACCGGATGCACCCAGTAGCCCAGGCCGCGCGACCAGCCAATGGCCACGCCGGTCAGAAAGCCTGCGGCGGCGCCCAGCAGAAAGCCGTTGGCCAGCAGCCACAGCGAGTTCGCCAGGCTGTCGGCCAGCCGTTTGTAGTCGGTCGCGTAGACCTCGATCAGCGACTGCGGCGGCGCGAAGAACGGGCTGGGCAGGAGCGCCAGCTTGGCCGTCGCGATCTCCCAGGCGCCCACCGCCACGGCCAGGGCCGCGAGCCAGGGGCCCGCGCGGTGCAAGGCGCGCACTGCACGCAACTGCCCCGCCCCCGGCGCCGCCGCCAGCAACAGCAGCAACGCCAACGCCAAGGCCGCCGCGCCGAATTCGCGCGTATAGCCCCAGGACGAAAAGCCGACTTCCACATTCGGCCATGACAGCGTCACAGCGCCCACGCCCGCCCACAGGACGGCGGCCACGATGCCAGACTTCCACAAGCGCCGGTCGCGCGCAGGCGGATTCGCGCCCGCGGCCGGGGCATGCAATACGTCAGCCGAGGACATTGGGCACCACCACTTGCGCGTACTTGTTGACGTCCAGGCCCGCGCTCAGCACCTTGATCGTCTTCAGGTCCTTGGCATAGCCCACGATCTCCTCGCGCAACGCCGCCCCGGTCGACGCATGCCCATGGCTATGGCTGCGCAGGATCGCGGCCACGCGTTCGGCCGGCACCTTGCCGGGCACATAGGGCGCGAAGATGCGCGCGGTCTCGTCCGGGTTGGAAGCCGTCCAGCGCTGCGCGTCGATCACCGCGCGCGCAATGGCTGCCGCGGCCTCGGGATCCTTGCGTACCAGGTCGCCGCGCAGGCCCAGCACGCAGCAGGTGCGGTTCTCGTAGTCGCCCTCGATGTTGGTGGCGATCTCACGCAGCTTGTTGTCCTCGCGCAGCGTGTAGATCAACGGATCATCGCCCGCGATGGCGTCGACCTCGCCCTTGCGCAGGACCTCGCCAAACAGGTCTTGCGGATACTGGCGCCAGTCCACCGATTCCGGATCGATGCCCAACTGCGCCACGCGGATCGCGAAGAAGTTCTTCACCGGACTGGCCTGGTCAGACACCGCCACGCGGCGTCCCTTCAGGTCGTTGACGCTCTTGATCGGCGAGTCTTGCGCCGTCAGCAAACGCATGCAGCCGCCATGCGTGCCCACGGCCAGCTTCACGTCAAAGCCCTGTTCCAGCGGCTTCAACCAGCGCAACGCCATGCCGATGCCGCCATCGGCGTGGCCGGTGGCGATCGCCTCCAGCAGCTGATCGGTGGAGCCGCCGAAGTTGATGCGTTCGACCTTGAGGTTGTACTTGTCGAAGAAGCCGCGCTCCAACGCCACCGACACAGGCGATTGGCAGACCGCGGTCTGGCTCCATGCGATCTTGAAAGTGCGCGGCGCCGCATTGGCGGCTAGCACGCGCGAGCCCAGCATGCCCAGCGGCGCGGCAAGGCCCGCGGCGCCTGCCGCTCGCAACAGCGAGCGGCGCGAGATTCCCCGCGTGGAGATGGTGCGGGAATGGACGTTCGTATTCATCAACCTTCCTTTTGAGCAGACTGTGAATGGCGATGATTGCCATGCGGCATCATCGGCCTGCGCTCAGGGGTTCGACAAATACAAAGTCGGGATAACAATATGGGCGGCGCATCGCCGCCCAGGAGCCGGCCTACTCGGGCAAGTGATCCGGAACGCCGTCCTCGTCGACCAGCTTGATGCGGTCCAGCGCGTTGCGCGCGGCCGACATGGCCTCGACCGTGCTGCGGAAGCGCCGGCTGATGAAGATCTCGAAAGCCTGGGTGTCCGGCTCCGCGTCCTGCGCGTCTGCCGGCGCGGCGTCAGCCGGTTGCGCTTGCGCGTCCGCCTGGGCCGCGGCCTGCGCGTCCCGTTCGGCCTGGCTCTGCTTCTTCGGCAGCCGCCGCGTTTCGATGAAAGCGCGCGGCGGCACGCGCCCCTCGGGTTGGGTCGCGTACGCGAGCACCGAAAATCCGTTGATGATCTTCTCAGCCATTGCGGTTCCGTGTGGCCGCGTCCAAGAAAGGCGCGGTTCCTTGTTACCGACTACGGCCCGCCGCGGGGAAACTTAAGCCAGCGCGGCCTGGCGCGCGCGCACGTACGCCGCCACCTGCTCCAGCACGTCGGACAGGTCGGCCTGCAGCGGCGCGAAGCCCGCATTGCGCTCGCGCGTAGCCTCGTCCATGTACAACGGACGGCGGATTTCCACCTGCAGGCTATGGCGGTTCAAGGCCGGCTGGCCGATCTGCGCGATCAGCTGCACGCCCTTGTACGGGTCGTTGCGCGCCACGGTATAGCCCTTGCCGCGCAAGGCCGCCTCGATCAGGGCGATGAACTCGGGCTCGCAGGTCGTGCCATCGCGGTCACCCAGCACGAAGTCCGCCAGCGGATGCTCGCTCTGTCGGCCCAGGCGCTCGTAGGCATCGTTGGGCATGGAGTGCAGGTTCAGGTGCCAGACCGCGCCAAAGCGCTGCCGCACCTGCTGGATCGCCTGCGACAGGGCCGCGTGATAGGGCTCGTAGTACGCCTGTATGCGGTGGCGCACTTCGGCCAGCGTCAGCTTGCGATCGTAGATCGGCGTGGACCTGTCCATCCTGCGCCAGATCAAGCCCTTGCCCAGGCGGGTCTTTTCGCCCGGGTCCAACGGTTCGGGCCAGGGTTGCGCCAGCAGCTCGGGGTCCAGATCCTGCAGCGTGCGATTGGGGTCGATGTAGACTCGCGGAAAGTTCGCGGCGATCAGCGTCGCGCCCAGGGCGGGCGCCGCCGACCACAACGCGTCCACATGCGTGTCCTCGCCCTGGCGCAACTGCGCCAGGGTGGCCGCGGCGCCGAAATCGTCCGGATAGCGCTCGCCGCTATGCGGCGAATCGCAGACCAGCGGCAGGGCCGGGCCCGTGGGCTCGTGTACGGAAACAGCGTCGAAGTCGGCGTGGGTCATCGTCAATCAGCCTGAATGTTGGCGGTCTTGGCGACCTTGGCGTAACGGGCCAGGGCCTGCTGGATCTGCGCCTCGAATTCCTGGGGCGTGGTGCGCACCAGCGTACCACCCACTTCCTCGGCCTTCTTGCGGAATTCCGGATCATCCTGCGCGGCGCGCACCGCCTTGTTCAGGCGTTCGATCACGGCCGGCGGCGTGCCGGCGGGCGCCACCAGGCCAAACCAGCCGCCCGTGCCCATGTCGGGGTAGCCCAGTTCGATGTAGGTCGGCACGTCGGGCAGCAGCGGGGAGCGTTCGGCGCCCAGCACGGCCAGCGCGCGCAGCTTGCCGCCCTGCACCTGCGGCAGGGTCGAGGACAGGTTGTCGGTGATCGCATCCACCTGCCCGCCCATCACGTCATTGAGCGCTGGACCCGCGCCGCGGTACGGCACGTGCAGCAGCTTGATGCCGGACAGCATCATGAAGTTCTCGATGTTCACGTGGCCCAGCGAGCCCACGCCCGGCGAGGCGAAGCTGTAGCGTTCCGGCTGCTTCTTGGCCAGAGCCACGAATTCAGCCATGTTCTTGGCCGGCAGGCCCGGGTTGATCGCGAAGATGCTAGGCACCGCGACCACATTGGCCACCGGCACGAAATCCTTCACCGGGTCGTAGTTCATCTTGCGGAACACGGCCGGGTTCGAGCCGTGCGTGCTCATCGTGGCCATGCCGATGGTGTAGCCGTCGGGCGTGGCGCGCGCCACCTGCTCCATGCCCATGGAACCGCCGGCGCCGGCCTTGTTCTCGACCACGATGGTCTGCTTCAGGTCGCGGCCGGCGTACTCGGCCACCAGGCGCGCCACGATGTCGGTCGAACCGCCGGCGGCGAACGGCACCACCAGCTTGATGGGACGGGCGGGATAGTCGGCGGCTTGGGCGATGCCGGCGAAGGTCAGCGTGGCGAACATGCCGGCGAGCGCGAAGCGCGCGGACCGGCCCAGAAGGCGGCGGGACATGGGGATGACTCCGAAAGTTGAAGGTCAAACGACAAGGCCGCCAGTGTCCGAACTTTACGGTCCCCTTTCAAACGACTATATTGCACGGCTTCATTACCAATGGTCATGCTAGATGCGACTGCACTCGCCCTCCATGTCCGAACTGCACGCCTTCGTGACGGCGGCACGCCTGGGCAGCTTCACCCGCGCCGCGGAGGTCCTGTGTGTCACCCAGGGCGCCGTCAGCCGGGCCATCTCGCGCCTGGAAGCGCATTTCGGCCAACCGCTGATGCATCGCAACGCCCATGGCCTGACCCTGACCGAAACCGGGCGCCGCCTGTACGACGGCGCGCAGGGCCCATTGCAGGAAATCGAAGCGCTCAGCGCCGGATTGCGCGCCAACGACCGCCGCCTGCGCCTGACGCTGTCCACGGTGCCGACGCTGGCCAGCGCCTGGCTGGTGCCACGCCTGTCCGACTTTCACGCGCGCCATCCCGATATCCAGCTAGGCTTCGCGGCCTATCGCCGCAACGAGGATTTTTCGGGCGCGACGCCCGACGCCAGCATCCTGTCGGGCATGCCGGAGCAATGGCCGGGTTGGCAGGCGGACTATGTGATCGGACGGGAAATGGTCGTGATCTGCCACCCCGGCCGGCTGGCGGCGCGACGCGCGCAAGGGCTCTGGGACACGCCCGCGGGCCTGCTCGGGGAGCCGTTGCTGTATCACTCGAACGGCGTGGACAACTGGGTGCAATGGCTGAGCGCCGCCGGCGTGCCGCGCGCCTCGGTCCAGCTGGCCAATGGCTTTGACCAGGTTTCCATCCTGGTCCGCGCCGTCATGGCCGACATGGGCATCGCCGTCCTGCAGCGCTGCCTGGTCCGCGACGACCTGCTGGCCGGACGCGTGGCGGCTCCGTTTCCCGAGCTGCCCATCCGCATCGCCCGCGGCTACCACTTGTGCGCCCCGGCCCAGCGCCGCGACCATTACGCGCTGGCCTGCTTCCGCCAGTGGCTGCTGGAGACCGCCGGGCGAGACCCGGACGTGTTGGCCGCCGGCCCGGGCTGAAAGTCCGGCTGCGCGAAACATGCGGTTTCGCGCGGCGGCGATCAATTACTACCAAACGAAAACGGGCTCCTGCAGAGGAGCCCGTTCACATGACGCGGCGGAATGCTCAAGGCGCGAGCTTGAACCCCAGGTCCACGCCCCACTTGTCGGTCTCGCGCAGCCATTTCGCGCCGCAACTCAGGCAGCGGAAATGATCTTCACGGCTTTCCTCACGGCCCTTCTGCGTCGGATTGGTAAAGCCTTGATGCCCCAGATGGGCATGCGGCGCAACGCCAGCAAGCCCCGGGTTAATGCGTTGGCAAGCCAGGCACATAACGCTCATTGATGCTTCCCTACAAACATAGTAACCAAATTGTAAGGGATTTCACCAATACTTTTCTATCGATATGTGACGGTAAATCCAAAAATAATTGTTAACGCCACAATTAAACAACGGTCGGCATGGCGGACAGACAGGTCGCCAGGTGGTACGGCGAGGTCGAAGGCATATCCGCGCGCACCACCGTTCCTTCCGCATCCAGGCATTCGTACCAGCCGCCCGCGTGCAGGAAACGCGTTCGGAACAGGGCCAAACCGGCCTCCAGCGCGGGCAGGTCGCCCAGCACGCCGAGTACCCGCAGATACTCGGTCTGCGCCCAAATCCGGCGCGTGTCGTCGATCACGGCGCCAGACTCGTCCAGCGATGCCACCACTCCGCCCGCGTCCACGCCATGGCGGCGCGACCAGCGCACGGCGCGCGGCAGTGATTCCGCCAGGTCCAGGCCGTCGAACACCTCGGCCGAGCCATGCACCAGCGACAGCCATTCGAACTGATGCCCGGGCTCCAGCCGGTTCCCGGCCGTGCCTTGCCGCGCTTCCGAAATGCATTGCGAGGCCGCGTGCACGAAGAATTGACTGATGCCTTGCGCCAGGCCGCGCAGGCGCTGCGCGTACAGCGCCGGCTCCGCGACCTGGGCTGCCGCCAGATACGCCTCGGTCAGATGCATCATGGGATTCTGCGCGGGCGCGCGCAGCGGCTGGCTCAGGTCCGCGCTGAGCGCGGCGTGATACAGCCCATCGGCGGTCTTGAAACGCGCCTCGATGGTCGAGGACGTGGCCAGCATGAGCTTGCGCGCATCCGCGTTGCGGCTGCGGCGGAAATAGGCCGCGCAAGCCAGCACGATAAAGGCGTGGGTGTACAGGTCCTGCGTTTCGTCCAGCGGACGCGCCTCGGCATCCACGCTGTAGCGCCAACCGCCATGGACCTCGTCGCGGAACACCCGCCGCAGCGATTCGAACAGCAGATCGGCATGCGCGCCAGCGGCGGCGCCCGGCGCTTCTGAAAATACGTAGAGCTGGCGCGCGCAAGCCATGGCACGGTAGCGCTCAACCGGCAGCGCAGCGCCAGTGGCCGCGTCCAGCGATTCAAAAGGCAGACCGAGCGCGCCATTGAAACCCTGCCCCATCCAGAGGGGCAGGACAACGGAATCAAAATGGTGGCGTAATGCGCGGATGTGTTCCGCAAGTGAAGAGTTGGTCTGTGCGGCAGTCATCTTGGAACGGCGCATACCCAATAAGGGCCCCAGATTTTGGAGCAGCAACGATAACCGAAATTTTCGCCGCAAACCGTTGAGTATTCTCCGAAGCGTCATGCGCACACAGACCGGTCCTGCCAATCAGCTCCGTCCAGGGCGTAGCGCCCTATCGGAAGATGTTTTCCTCTACCCAGTTCTGCGCGAATACTTCCGCGCGATCGCGTGCTTCGTCCAACGAAGCGCAGTTGCCCAAGTGGGAAAACGCGGCATCCACTTCGGTGCCGCCCTCGGCCGTAACCGTCAGCAGTACGCCATATCCGCCGGTATCCATGGCCGCTGTGGAAACGTCGATCAGAACTTCCTGGTCACGATGCTGCATGTGCTACCTCCCAGTCGGTTACCTAAACGCGTGAACCACGCGTGACGTTGCGGGAGCAGGATTCCCGCGCAAATGAATAGACCTGCAAACGTCACGCAAGTTCATCTTACTGGCGACTCGACGCCCGCGATACGTCGAAAAGCAGCCAAATCGCGCATTCCGTCTCAGGAAATTCCCGTAGCGCCCCCGGAATACTCGCGAAGCTGCGACATACTGCGAAAACATTCGCAAATTGTGTGGGATTTTCGTAAGCCAAACGATCAAGACGCAGCGAAACGCGGCACGCGGGCCTGCGCCGCAGCGCCTGTCGACATTATCGGATTCTGCAGCTGGCGCGCACTGCGCGGCGCTATCGCAAATGGATCGCGCCAGGCTCTTCCATGCGCAGGGAGAGCTTGCCCTTGTCGGTGATGAGCCAGCGGCCATCCGCGCCAGCTTCAATGCAACGCAACGTCTCCAGCGCCTGCGCCACGTGCGCGGGCACTTCAGTCTGGGCAGCGCCGGGCTCGCCATTGTCGGCCACGACGCGCAGCCAATGTCCCAACTCGCCTTTCTCGAAACGATGCAATGCCATGCGGTGATTCTCTCTTGAATACCCAACGATAGCATGTCGCCAGGCCGGTCCTGGTGACCTGTAAAGAACGCTAGGCCAGCAGGCCGGGCAGCGATGACGCCAGCAGCGCCACGCCCGAGACGGTGAGCAGGCCCAACACGATGCGGCGGAACGCCAGGTCGCTGATGCCCACGTACACGCGCGTGCCCCACAAGGTCGGCACCAGCATCGCCGGCAGGATCACCGCGAACAACGGCAGCATGTCGCGCGTGACCACGCCGGTGTAGACGTAGCTCGCCATCGTCACGACCAGCATCGACAGATTGAAGTTCTGGATCACCGCGCGCTGCACGTCGCGGTCGAAGCGGCGCAAGGTACACCACAGAGTGGGAATGACGCCGGTGAATCCGCCTATGCCGCCCATGACGCCGCCCATCGCGCCCACCACGCCGTCGGCGACTCTTCCGCCTGCGGAGATGGGAGGCAAGCGCGTCGCGAACAGCATGACGGGGCACCAGACCGCCAGCAGTCCGCCGACCAGCGCCTTGAACATCAGCGGATCCAGGTACGGCAGCAGTTTGACGCCCAGCGGAATGCCCAGCAGTCCGCCCGCCACGAAGGGCAGCAGCTGCGCCATTGCGAAACCGCGGCGCACGCTGAACGCGGCCAGCAATTGTCCGGTCAGCGAGCCGAACACCACCATGGCGGCGGCGAGCTTCGGATCTATCGTCCAGGCCCAGAACGACATGGCCACCATGCCGAAGCCGAAGCCCGACAGGCCCTGCACGAAACCGGCGGCCATGGCGCCCGCCGCGACCAGCACATATAAGGAATCCATATCCGCCGCACGCCCGCAAGAGAAGCCGGGACCGGTCCCGGCGCACGACATTCTAGAACGCGCAGCTATTCCGTCCCGTGGCTGGGCGCGCCTGCATGGACTACGGCTACGAGGGGCGCAGCGCCAGCGGCCGCTTCAGGCGCGTCGCCGCGGCCGAGGCCGCCACGCTGGCGCCGATCAGGGCCAGTCCCAGCGCGAGATCGGCCGAGATGCGCTCCTGGAACACCAGCGACGACACGATCAGCCCGATCACCGGCACGCAGAGCATGGCGATCGACGTCGCCACCGGCGGCATCTTCTGCGTCATGCCCAGCACCACGATGAAGGTCAGCGCAGTGGCCAGCGGGCCGGTGTACAGGATCACGGGCCATGCTTGCGGCTCGGCCAGAAAGACAGGCGCGCCATCGCGCAGCCACGCCAGCGCGGCCAGCGGCAGCGCCGCGATGGCGGTCTGCCAAGGAATCATGTCCGCGCCCAGGCGGATATGCCGGTTGCCGCGCAGCTGGATGATGTTGCAGGCCCAGGCGAAGGAGGCGCCCAGCAACATGGCCAGCCCGATCACCGTGTGCGCCTGCCATGGGCTAAACGCGGGCGCCACGATGACGACGATGCCGGCATAGCTGAGCGCCGTCGCCAGCCATTGGGCCAGCGACAGGCGTTCCTTCAGGATCAGCGAGGACAGCGGAATGACCCAGATGGAAGTGGCATAGGCAATGACCGACGCGCGTCCCGGCGCCACGTATTGCAGGGCCCACAGCGCCAGCGCGGTGAACGCGCCCATCTGCAGCAGCGCCACGCCTGCCACCAGCGGCCATTCCTGCCGCGTGGGCAGGCGCAGACGGCCCAGCATGCCCAGCACCAGCGCGCTGATCAGCGCAGCCGAGCCGAAGCGGCTGGCGGCCAACCAGAGCGGGCTCATGTGCGTCAGCCCCAGCTTCATGACAGGCCAATTGCCGCCCCAGATGGCTACCGCGCCGACCAGCGGCAAAAACCTGCCCAATGTGCTCTGCTGACTCATTACTGCCCAATCTACCGCTTGAATATTCCGTGTTTTGGCCCAATTGCCAAACGAGGGAATAGTCTATAGGGTAAACCCCAGCATATTTAGCTGCATTCGATCGCATTACCCGTCATACTCAGCACGGATGGATTGCCGAATGACCATAACTGGGTGACTTATGCCGGAAATCAACCTGGATGCCACTGACATCCGTATCCTCAACGAACTCCAGCGCGATGCGCGGCTGACTAATGTCGAGCTCGCCGCGCGCGTGAACCTGTCCGCCTCGCCCTGTCTGGCGCGGGTGCGCCGGCTCGAGACCGAAGGCCTGATCGACCGCCGCGTCACGCTGTTGAACGCCCGCAAGCTGGGCCTGAAGGTCAACGTGTTCATCCAGATCTCGCTGGACAAGCAGCGCAAAGCGGCGCTGGACGTGTTCGAACGCGAGATCGCCGTCCTGCCGGAAATCATGGAGTGCTACCTGATGTCGGGCGACGCCGACTACCTGATCCGCGCCCTGGTGCCGGACGTGGACGCACTGGAGCGGCTGATCGTCGAACACATCACCCGCATCCCCGGCGTGGCCAGCATCCGCTCCAGCTTTGCGTTGAAGCAGGTGCTCTACACCACCGCGGTCCCGCTGGCGTGAAGCCCCGCAGCAACTTGCAGGATCCCCGGCGCCCCTCCACAATGAAGGCGCCGCGCGGGCTGCGCGCCCGCGCCAGCGCCCCTCCCATCGCCTAGCAAGGAGAACACCATGCCTGAAACCGACTGGTTCCCCGGCGGCACGCTACCCGATCGTCAGGGCTACTTCGAAGTGGAATTCGAAACCGGTGAAACCGAAATCACACGCTACGGCATGCTCGGCTGGGAGCCCGAGCAGGACCGCGGCCCCATCAAGCGCTGGCGCGGCCTGGACCCGGCCATCGAAGCTGCCGAGATGCAGCGCGAGAGCGCGGTGCGCAACAACGGCGACTCCCTGATGGGCTGAAACGCTGACGACGCGTAAAAACAAAAACGCCGCGGAAAACATCCGCGGCGTTTTGCCTTGCCGGCAGGCTCAAAGATCCAGCTTGGAGATCTTGGTGCCGGCCAGGGATACGCCCGCCATCAGGCCGCCGTTGTTCATCACGAAACCAACGATGGGCTGCTGCGCCGTATTCGTGTCGATGCGGCCGTTGGCGCCGATATTGACGACGGCCACCGTGGCGTCGGCGCCCACGGTCCAGCCGCTGCTGTTGCGGAACTTGCTCAGCGCCTCGTCCGTCATGAACAGCAGCACCATCGCCTTGGACTGCGCGCCAGCCTGGAAGCCGACCGAACCCGCGGTGGTGCTGTAGTAGCCGGCGGTGGAGCCGCCCACGTGCAGCACGCCCTTGCCGTGCTCGGCGCCGATGATGAAGCTGCCGCTCAACACGTCGGGAAAGATCAGCACGCCCCGGGCACGCGCGACCAGCTCCCTGGACTGGGGCGAGGCTTGATAAAGCTTGCCCAGCGTGGCCTCGGCCGCGCTGTTCAGGGACTGGCGCTGTTCAGTGGCGGTTGCGGAGGATTTGGGACTGGTAGTGGTGCAACCCGTGAACATCAGGCCGGCTACACCGATCGCCGCGGCAGCCAGGCCGGCGCGACGCAAGACAGGAAAAGTATCAAACATGGAACTCTCCTTTTTTGTTGTCACCCTCTGCCACTGTACCGGGCAAATCGGCCAGCGCAAAGCACACGATTGTGTGAAAAGAAACAAAACCTGCCTGCATGCCCAAGCCCTGCTACAGGATCCCGTAGCGCGGTTCGCCGGTGGACTCGTCCACCGACACGATGCCGGACAGCACCAGTTCGGCATGGCGTCTCGCAATCCCCGGATCCTCGAAGGTGACGAAGCGCGGCAACGACCAGCGCCGCTCCAGTTCGCCCTCCGCCTTCCGGCACACGGCAACCTCGATCGCCAGCACGCCTGTGTCCAGCCGGATGACCTGGCATTCCACTTCGAACCCATCGATATGACGCTGTGGCCACGCGCCCATTCCTCGCTCCTGAAAGAGGTTTTCCCGGCCGCAATATGCCAAAAATATTGGGCCTTGAAAAGCAATGTTTTCAAGGAGTTATGACGTACTAGTACGGCTAGTGCGAACGCATCTTGAAGTCCGCGGAAATGGCTGCCGGCCACTCCTTTCCGAGGACTTTGCAGCGGGCCTGCGCAATCGCGCGGACTGCTGTTTTCAGCCGCGCGGCGGACGTATCCATTGCGCGTCCCACAAGCCTTCGCCGCGTTCGAGCGCCGCGCCCAGTGCCTGTTTGCTGCGCTGCGCCACCGCCGCGAGCAAGGCATTGCAAACCGAGAAGGCCGCAGTGTAGGAATCGAAAGGCGAGGCGCTGGAACTGCGCGCGACCAGCACATGGTGAGCGGAGGCGGCAGCGGGCGCCGACGCGGAGTCGGTGACCAGGATTACCTTGCCGCCGCGCTGCCGGAAGTACTGCACCGCTTTGGCTGCGGCGACTGAATAGCGTCTGAACGTAAACGCCAGCAGCACATCGGCCTCGTCGATCCAGAGCAGTTGGTCCTCCAGGAACAGAGGGCCGGCGGCGACCATGGGCTTCACCGACGGCAGGCACAGGTTCAGGTAGAGCGCCACATGGCTGGCCAGCGGCGCGGCCTGGCGCAGTCCCAACACATGCACCCGGCCCTTACGCTGCGTCAGCAGCCGCACGGCCGCCTCGAAGGCCGCCACGTCGATCGACGCGTAGGTCTCCTTCAGGTTGTGCTGGTCATGCAGCAAGGCGTTGTGCAGGCAGGCGCGCGGCGTAGGCTTGTCGGCGCCCACCGCGTCCGCCCGTTCGCCGGGCGAGGCCAGGCGCGCCGTCACTTCCGCGCGCGCCTCCATCTGCGCCTGCGCATAGCTTTCGTAGCCCAGCTTGGCCAGCAAGCGCACCACGGTGGAGGCGCTGGTGCCGACCTGCCTGGCCAGCGCCGTCGCCGATTCCAGCAGGCTTTGCGGATAGCGCGCCTGCATTTCCTCGACCAGCACTTGTTCGCTCTTGCTGAGCTTGCGGCCGTAGCCGGCGATACGTTGATGCAGATTCATGCTTGCCCGGGTCCTAGGTGATAACCCCAAATTTCACAACACACATTGCATCTTATATTGCAGCCTGCAATCTTCATTGCAAATTAGACCAAACCCGCAGTCATCACCGAGAATTCCATGAAGCATCACCCCCAGGGGCCGTCCTTGGCCCGCCGCTGCCTGGTCCTGGCCGGCCTGGGCGCCACCCTGCTGCCGCTGGCCGCACGCGCCAACGCCTATCCCTCGCGCCCCATCACGCTGGTCGTCCCCTTTCCTGCGGGCGGCTCCGTCGACCTGATCGGCCGGCTGTACGCGGACGCGCTGGGCAAGGCGCTCGGTACCAGCGTCATCATCGAAAACCGCGACGGCGCCGGCGGCGCCATCGGCAGCAAGCGCGTGGCGCGCGCCACGCCTGACGGCTACACGCTGGTCGCGTCCTCGCAAAGCTCGCATCTGGCCAACCCGTTGATGCGCAATGATCTCGGCTATGACCCGATCAAGGACTTCGTTTCCATCTCGCAGCTATCGCGCACACCCAATGTGCTGGTGACCAATGCGGCCGTGCCGGCGCGCAACCTGGCCGAGTTCGTCGCGCTGCTGAAGGCGCGCCCCGATCAGCTGCACTACGCCACCGCGGGCATCGGCAGCATGGGCCAGCTCAACGCCGAGCTGCTGAAGAACACCTTGCAGCTGCAGGCCGTGCACGTGCCCTACCGTGGCGGCGCGCCGCTGATCAACGCCCTGCTCTCCGACCAGGCGCAGTTCGCGCTGGATAACCTCGCGCCCTTCCTGCCGCACATCCAGGTCGGCAAGATGCGCGCGCTGGCGGTGGCCGCCCCCAAGCGCCTGGACTCCCTGCCCGACGTGCCGACCTTCGAGGAACTCGGCTATCCCGTGCTCAACTCCATGTCGTGGATCGGCCTGGCCGCGCCCGCCGGCACACCGCCCGACATCGTGCAGAAGCTGCTGGCCGCCGTGCGCACCGCCGCCACCGAGGACGGCATGCCGCAATCCCTGGAAAAGGCCGGCGCGCTGCCGCCCGAGAACCAGACTCCGCAGCAGTTCACCGCCATGATGTCCGAGCGCCTGGCGTTGTACAAAGACCTGATCGACCGCGCCGGCATCCGTCCTGAATAGGCCAGACCCTCATGAAAAATCCCGCTTTCGAACCCGACACCGCTCCCCTGGAAGTCCTGCCACGCGACCTCTCGGCCTACCGCGAGGGCAATGTCGGCATCCCCTACGTGCACCGCTTCGAGTCGGGCCGGCCCGGCCCGCACGTGCTGATCAACGCCATCACGCATGGCAACGAGATCTGCGGCATGGTGGCCGCGACCCATCTGCTGGACAGCGGCGTGCGCCCCAAGATCGGCACGCTCACCGTCAGCTTCGCCCACGTCGAAGCCTATGAAGCCTTCGATATCGAGAACCCCTACGAGAATCGCCAGCTCGTCCACAACCTGAACCGCATCTGGTCGGCCGCCATGCTGGACGGTCCGGAAGACAGCCCCGAACTGCGCCGCGCGCGCGAACTGCGTCCGGTGCTCGACGCCGCCGACTTCGTGCTGGACATCCACTCCACCCGCGCGCCGGTGCAGCCCTTCTGGGTCTACACGGAAATGGACCGCAACACGGCGCTGGCCAGCGCCGTCGGCGCGCCACAGGTGCACCTGGTGATGCCGCCCGACCTCTTCCCCGGCACCGGCGTCATGGGCTACGGCCGCCATGGCGATCCGCGCTCCGACAGCAACGGCTCGCTGGTGGTCGAATGCGGCCAGCATTTCGCGCAATCCGCCGCCGACCTGGCCACGGACGTCACGCTGCGCTTCCTGGCGCACACGGGCCTGATCGACATGCCCGCCGGCACGCCGCCCCCGCCCGCGCCGCAGCGCTACCGCCTGCTCGAAGTGCACATGGTGAAATCCGAAGACTTCAACTTCACGCGTCCGGTGATCGGCTTCGAAACCTTTGCCAAGGACGAGCTGATCGCCATGAATGGCACCGAGGAGATCCGTTCGCCCTGTGACGACTGCACCATCTTCATGCCCACGCGCATGCCCATCGTGGGCCGCGAAGCGGTGTACCTGACCGTGGCGATCTGATCGCTGCCCGCCGGCGCCTGGCCCGGATCCGTCAAAGATCCGGAATCAGGCGCTTGCCCAGGCTGATGACCTCGTCCTGCTGAAAGCCCAGGGTCGCGTAGAAATCCTTCACCGCAACATTGCCCGACCGGATCAGCAGATTGATCTTGGGGCAGCCCATTTCCAGCAGCTTGCGCTCTACCGCCTGCATCAGCGCGCTCGCATGGCCGCGGCGCTGATGCGCCGGCGATACCGCCAGATAGTTGATCCAGGCGCGATGGCCGTCGTAGCCGCCCATCAGCGTCGCGACGATCGCGCCGTCTGCCTCCCCCACCAGGAACAAGTCCGCCTGCACCGCAAGCTTGCGCGCAATGTCCTTGCGCGGATCGTTCCATGGGCGGGTCAGGCCGCAGTCATGCCACAGCTGGATGATCGCGGCTTCGTCGGTCGAATGGTAGGGCCGGATGGCGAGGTCTTGCGCACTCATGCTTCGTTCCTTCAAGGATGGCAACGAAAGCCTTGCGATACGCCTCGACAGCGGGACCAGCCAGAAACAGAAAAGCCACGAGGGGTATCGTGGCTTTCAGGTTTTGGCGCCGATGGTTCAGCGCCCGGACGTGACTAGCCACTCAACATGGACGTCGAGTGATTCGTCGGTAGGTTGCGCCGGACATCAGCGCGAAATGCGGTGCGTTCATGCAGGCAAGCATACATGAGGCGCCGAAACTCAGCCAACTTCAAGACGCATCAGGCGCCGCCAGGGTGCCTTCCATGACCACCACGGCCTCGCCCGCCACGCCCGCCCACACGCCGTCGGCGCGCGGTTCGGCGTGGGCCAGCAGCACGCTGGCGCGCCCCATGTCCACGCCCTGCTCCACCCGCAGGCGCAATACGCCATCGCCGCGCAAGGCCGCGCGCAGCGCCGTCATGGCCGCTGTCGCGCTGCCGGTCGCGGGGTCTTCCGTCATGCGTCCGGTAAACATGCGGGCCTGGATGTCGGTGCGTGCGGCCGCCGCGTCCACACCCGTGTCGGTGGTATAGGCATAGATGGACTTTGCGCCGCCCAGCGGCAGCAGGGCCGCGTAGCCTGCCGGGTCGGGCATGGCCCGGCGCAAGGCCTCGCGGCTGGCCAACTGCACCACCAGGAAGGTCAGGCCGACCGACGCCACCTGCGGCGCATGCGCCGAGGTCTCGATGTCCGCGGGCTCCAGGCTCAAGGCCCGCGCGACCGCGGCGGCTGGCGCCTCGCTGGCGCGCGACAGCGGTTGCGGGGCAAGCAGCTCGGCGCCGGCCACGCCGCTTGCGCCCGCGCGCAGCGCAATGCGCACCAGTCCAGCCTCCTCTTCGAACACGAAGGCATCCGGCACGGTCAGGCCCGAGGCGGCCATTTCGCGCGCCAGCACCACGGCCGTGCCCACATTCGGATGCCCCGCGAACGGCACTTCGCGATCAGGCGTAAAAATGCGGACCCAGGCCGTGTGCGCACGGTCTCGCGGCGGCAGCACGAAGCTGGTTTCAGAATAGTTGAACTCGCGCGCGATGCGCTGCATCTGCGCCGTGCTCAAGCCCTGCGCGTCGAACACGACCGCCAAGGGATTGCCGCCATACGCATGGCTGGTGAACACATCGGCGGTGACATAGCGGTAGCGCATGGTACGTCCTTTCAAGCCGCGCGGACGGCGCGGCGACCAGACTAGTGTGCGGGGCCGATGGACAGGCCGCCAGACACAGAGGCAGAGAATCCCGACCATAACAGCGGGCGGATTTGGCATAGACTACGCTGGCCCAGCCCGGCGTTTTTTTCGGTTCATCCCCCCGCAGCCGGCGCACGACGATTTGCGCACACCAGGAACCCACCCTATGTCCACGGTACGCACCTACTTCCAGGACCGCCTGCCTGCTGGCGAACTTGACCGGTTGACGCAGGCCCAAGAGCCGTTCTTTCTTGAGAACATCCCCGACATCGAAGAAACCGTGGCGGCAATGCAGACGCTCTGCCACGATCACGGGCTGAGCGTCCAGGTACTCAAGCAACCCTACAACAGCGGCATCACGGGGTGGGATCTGGCGAGTTTGCTTCCCGCCTGGTTCGGCGGCCTGGCTCTTGGCCTCTTTGCCGCCACCACGCTGGGCAGGCGGCGTACGGACGTCACCCTCAAGCTGCGCAGCAACAGCTTGCTCGAAGTATGTTTTTCCCGGACCGCGCCCCGCCCCGGCACCGCCTTGCCTTGATCTGCGCCGCGCCGCGCCAACCTGTCCTGCCTCAAAGTACCGGACACTCAGGCCTAGTACAATGTCCCATATATGGGGACGACAAAAATGAAAGACAGTGCAAGCCCCGCAGGGGCGCTTACCGTCGAAGCAGCGGTAGGTCTGGCGGAAAACTGGGCCCGCGCGCATCACGCGGACGCCGAGCGAAGCAGGAAATTCGCCACCCAGTGGCATCGGGACACCAGCCCTGACAACAGGCAAGGCGACGTGCTCCTCAGGGATCTCGCCTTTTTTTTCCAGGCCGCTACCCAGGACGCCGCTTACTGGCGCTCGGTCGGCGACTTCACCGAGGAAGCTACCGGCCCCTGGGGAATCCAGGCGCTGAAAGCATTGGCTGGCTTGAATGTCATCGGCCTGGCGGCCGCCATCATCCTGTTTGCGGCGCGCGACAGCTCAGCCTTCACGGCAGGCGCGATGAGCGCCTGCGCCTTGTTCCTGGCGGGGCTGCTGCTGGCCTATCCGGCGCTGCGGCTCACCGGCATTTCCCGTTCCACGGCAAATACCGCGTCGGCCATGCAGAGCCGCGAGGCGGGCGCCGCGTCCACCTGGGAACAGCTGCGCTCGGCCAATGACGGCAACCCCAACGTCGGCCGCAGGGAACGCAAGATCGCCTTGCGCCTGGCGGCCATCATGGCCGCCACGGCCACGGCAGGCTGTGCGCTGCTGATCGCGACGGTGTGGGTCTAGCGGGCCGCCATGCCGACTCCGGCGCGGCGTCAGCTACCGGCGCCGGGGCGGCGCCTCACTCGCCGCGTCGGCCTCGGCATCGAAGGCCGCCCTGGCCACATCGATGTCGGCAATATGTTTGCTGGCCCAGCATCCCAACGCGGTCACGGGTTCGGTGAGCGAGCGCCCAAGCGGCGTCAGCTCATATTCCACATGCGGCGGCATCACTGAATAGACCGTGCGCTTGACCAGGCCGTCACGCTCCAGACCACGCAGGCAAAGCGTCAACATCCGTTGCGAGATGCCGTTGATGGTGCGTTTGATTTCGGTGAAACGACGCGGACCATCAGACAGAATCATGATGATGAGCACGCTCCATTTTTCACCGATGCGCGCCAGCACCTGACTGATCTTTTGACAGTCGTGCTCGTGCAAAGCGTGGAGCTTTTCAGTCACATTCATGATACCGAGTTCTCCTGATGTGCCGTATTGTGGGCGATCGGGACCATAGTTACATTGCTAGCCTCAGTCACAATTTTATACCGAGGCAACCCACAATGAAGCTACCCCGCAGCAGCGCCGACCAGCCGCAAGCCCAATCCAAAACCCTCAAGTACGTTTCCTGGGGGCTGCGCATCCTGGCGGCCGTCGCATTCCTTGCGGCCGCCGCAGCCAAACTGTCGGGTGCGCCGGAAATGGTCCAGGCCTTCGACCACATCGGCATTGGACAGTGGTTCCGCATCGTTACCGGCATCGTCGAAGTGATAGGCGGGATCGCCGTCCTCGTCCCCGCAGCCGCCTTTCTCGGCGGACTGCTGCTGAGCGCCACCATGGTCGGCGCCGTGCTGGCCCATTCATTTGTCATCGAGGGCAGCCCGGTTCCGGCCATAGCTCTACTACTCATCACCGCTACGATTGCCTGGCTGCATCGCCCCGGCAAACAGGCAGCCGCCGCGCGTCCAGCCATGCCCGCCCCCTCGGACGCCACGCCATGAACGCCATTGCCACCAACCGTCCGACAACGGCTTCGCGGTCCATTGCTTACCGCGCATTCGGCCACGCGCATGGGCCCATCACCCGCCTCATGAGCCCTTCCGATCTGGGGCAGTCCCTCAAGCCCTTCGTGTTGCTTGATCTCATCGATGTCAGCCCGGCAACCATGCAAGCTATCACCGACATGCCACTGCATCCCCACTCGGGCATTGCCACGGTCACCCTCATCACCGAAGGCCATGTCCGTTACGATGATCCGGACAGCGCGTCCGGGACACTCGGCTATGGCGGCGTCGAATGGATGCGAGCCGGTGGTGGAGCCTGGCACGGCAAGGAACTGTCGCCGGGCGCCGCCCCGCGCATCCAGGCATTTCAGCTCTGGCTCGCCCTGCCTCCTGAACTGGAAAACAGCGCTTCCGTCAGCCGATACCTCGAGGCCCGAGATATGCCAACAACCGGACCGGCATACGTCATCGTCGGACGTCATGGTGGGAAGCAAAGCCCTGTGCCCGCGCCTGAAGGCATCAACTATCTGCTCATCACCCTGCAGCCAGGTCAAACATGGACGTACCTGCCGCCAGCGGGCCACTCGGTCGGGTGGCTCGCTGTCGCCCAAGGTTCACTGGACGCGGGCACCGCGCTGGTGACGGGCGAAATGGCTGTATTCGAACACGGCGAAACCCCTATCACGCTCACCGCATCAAGCCAGGAAAGCGCCGTTCTCGTCCTCGGTTCGGCCGTGCCCCATCGCTATCCCCTGCACCTGGGCAACCACTCGGTGCATACCTCGGCGCAGGCGCTCGCAGCAGGCGAACGCCGCATTCGGGAACTGCATGAAAAGCTGCAAGCAGCAGGCGAGCGGCGCACGAAATCGGGGAGTACTCCTGTCTTCCTGTAGGATCGCCACGGCGCCGCGTACACGCAATCCTCCCGACGCCTGCAGCCTCCCCTTCATGCCACCGGCGTAACCGCCCTCCCCGTCTTGAAGAACGACACCAGGTTCCGTATCGCCAACTCCGCCATCTGGCGGCGCGTCTCATGCGTGGCGCTGCCGATATGGGGCGCCAGGATCACATTGGGCATGTGCCGCAGCGGACTCTCGCCCAGCGGCTCGCTTTCGAACACGTCGAGCGCGGCGCCCTGAATGATGCCGTTGGCCAGCGCATGGCACAGGTCGGCCTCCTTGATGACCGAGCCGCGGGCGACGTTGACGACCAGGCCGTCGGGTCCTAGCGCCCGCAGCACGGTCGCGTCAACGAGATGGCGCGTAGCCTCGCCTCCGGGACACGACAGGATCAGCACGTCCACGTCGCGGGCCATGGCCGGCAGTGAATCGAAGTGCCGCCATGGCACGTCCTGGCGAGTGCGGCCGAAATAGCTGAGATCCACTTCAAACGGCGCGAGCCGTTGCACGATCTCTTTGCCTATGCGCCCCAGGCCGACGATGCCGACCCGCTTGCCCGCCAGGCTCGCCCCCAGCGGAAAAGGCGAGGCCTGCCACGCCCCGGTGCGCACAAAACCGTCGGCCGCGGGCAGGCGGCGCAACAAGGCCAGCAGCAGTCCCACCGCCAACTCCGCCACGGCCTTGTTCAATACGTCCGGCGTGTTGGTCACGACGATGTTCTTCGCACGCGCGTGATCCAGCGCGATGCCGTCGTAGCCGACGCCGTTGGTGGCTACGATGCGCAAGCCCGGCAGACGATCCATGAGCTCGGCGGGAATCCGGTAGTTCGAACGCGTGACGATGCCGCCTATCGCTGCAAGCAGCGCCGGATCGTTTTGCAGCGCCTCTTCCTCGATCAAGGTGAACACCGAACGGAACTGCGCTTCCACCGACTCGGGAAAAACCCCTACCTTGAGCAAGAGGGGAAACTGGGCGCCCCGATCCTCAGGGCTTATTGCTGCCGCCTGGCGCGTTGCGGCCAGTTCATGCTCCATCATGGATTTCAACCTCGACGCTATAACATACGGGGAATTGGCGCGATAAGCCTGCAACCATCGCGGCCGGGTTCGTAGCAGTTCGTGCGATCTTCAATCTGAAGTTTCTCCTTTCAGGGCAATAGCCCATCGCATCATGGACATCAAGTGCATGCAGAGCTTCGTCGCGGTCGTCGAAGCCGGTTCATTCGCCGAAGCCGCGCGCAAGCTCGACCTGACCTCGGCTGCCATTGCCGCGCGCATCAAGGCGCTGGAAATGGATCTGGGTGTGGCGCTGGTAAAGCGCTCGGGGCGTTCCGTCAGGCCGACCGAGAGCGGCATGCGCATCCTCGAAGGCACCAAGGCGGCCATCCGCAACCTCCGCGATCTGCGCGCCATGGCCATCGACGGCGACCAGCCGGGCGAGTTCCGCATCGGCTGTTTCGTGTCCGCGCTCACGAACGTGCTGCCCCCTATCCTCAAGTCCCTGTACCGCAGGCATCCGGACGCATCGGTATTCGTCACGCCGGGCGGTTCCATAGACCTGTGCGGCAAGGTGGTCAACGGCGAACTCGACGCCGCCATCGTGGTGGAGCCCCAGTTCGCCGTGCCCAAGAGCTGTCTGTGGCAGCCGTTCATGGAAGAACCGCTGGTCGTGGTGGCGCCGTCCCATCTTGCGGACCAGGACGCCCACGCATTGCTGTCGACCCAACCCTTCATACGCTATGACCGGAACATATACGGCGGCCAACTGGCCGACCGCTATCTGCGCGACCACCAGATCTGGCCCAAGCAGCGCCTGGAGATCGACGGCCTGCTCGCCATCGTCGCCCTGGTGCACGAGGGCCTGGGCGTGGCGCTGATTCCGGACTGGTCCTCCATGTGGAAGTCGCTCGACGTGGCGCGCATTCCGTTGCCCAACCGCGCGCCCGTGCGCAGGAACGGCCTGATCTGGAACACCCGCGGCCATCATGCCAAGATGGCCGCGTCGATTTCCCAGGATGCCCGGACCATCTTCGGCAACATGGAAGAACGCCGGGCAAAGCCGTAGCCTTACTTGGACTTGCCCGGCACGCCGCGCAGGAAGTCGAAGTCGACGCCCTTGTCAGCCTGGGTCACCGTATCGAGGAACAGCTTCTTGTAGCCGCGCTCGGCCGTGGGCGGCGTGACCGGCTGCTCGCGGCGGCGGCGTTCCAGTTCTTCTTCCGAGACCAGCAGCGAAATTTCCCGCTGGCTCACGCTCAAACGTATGCGGTCGCCGTTCCTGACATAGGCCAGTGGCCCGCCTATGGCCGCTTCCGGCGTGACGTGCAGCACGATGGTGCCGAAAGCGGTGCCGCTCATGCGGCCGTCCGAGATCCGGATGATGTCCTTCACGCCCTGCGACGCCAGCTTCTTGGGGATCGGGATATAGCCCGCCTCCGGCATGCCGGGCGCGCCCTTGGGGCCAATGTTCTTCAGCACCAGGATGTCCTGCGGCGTGACGTCCAGATCGGCGGCATCGATGCGGCTCGCCAGGTCCTCGGCGTTCTCGAACACCACCGCGCGCCCTTCATGCTCCATCAACCCGGCATTGGCGGACGACTGCTTGATGATGGCGCCTTCGGGAGCCAGGTTGCCGGACAGCACGGCAATGCCGCCCTGCGGATAGATCGGGTCCTGCCGCGTCCTGACCACGCTTTGCGCGAAGCCCGGCCCCGAGCGCTCGATCTCCTCGCCCAGCGTCCTGCCGGTCACGGTCAGCGCGTCCAGCTTCAACAGCGGCTTGAGTTCGCGCAGCAGCGTGGCCATGCCGCCCGCCTTGTGGAAGTCTTCCATGTAGTGCTGGCCGGACGGCTTCAGGTCCACCAGCACGGGCGTCTCGCGCCCCATGCGGTCCAGCGCCTGCAAGTCCAGGTCCAGGCCCAGCCGGCCGGCGATGGCGGTGAGATGGATGATGCCGTTGGTGGACCCGCCGATGGCCAACAGCACGCGCATGGCGTTCTCGAAGGAATCCGCGGTCAGGATCTTGGAAACGGACAGGCGTTGTCTGGCGATTTCGACCGCTTGCGCGCCGGTGAGCTCGGCGATGCGCATCCGGTCCGCCGTAACCGCAGGCGGCGTGGCGCCGCCGGGCACGGTCATGCCCAGCGCTTCGGCGATACAGGCCATGGTGCTTGCGGTGCCCATGACCGAACAGGTGCCCACGCTGGCAACCAGCTGGTTGTTGACGTCGGCGATCTCCTGATCGTCGATTTCCTCGGCGCGGTACTTGCCCCAGTACCTGCGGCAATCCGTGCATGCCCCCACCCGCTCGGACCGGTGCGAACCCGTCAGCATCGATCCGGTCACCAGCTGGATCGCCGGAATGTCCGCCGATGCGGCGCCCATGAGCTGGGCGGGCACGGTCTTGTCGCATCCGCCGATGAGCACCACCGCGTCCATGGGCTGCGCGCGTATCAGTTCCTCGGTGTCCATGGACATGAGGTTGCGCAGGTACATGCTGGTGGGAAAGGAAAAGCTCTCGTGGATGGAGATGGTCGGGAAATCCATCGGCAGCCCGCCCGCGAACATGATGCCGCGCTTGACGGCCTCCAGCAGCTGCGGCGCATTGCCGTGACAGGGGTTATAGGCGCTGCCGGTGTTGGCGATGCCGATCACCGGCCGGTCCAGCGCGCCGTCCGTATAGCCCGCGCCCTTGATGAAGGCCTTGCGCAGGAACAGCGAGAAGCCGCTGTCGCCATAGCTGGTGAGACCCTTGCGCAGGCCGCCGGCCCGGTCCTGCGATGGTTCGGTATTCTTCTTGCTCATCTTGTTCAAACTGCTTCCAGTTAATTTACGGTGATGCCGCCGTCGCGGATGACCTTGGCCCACTGTTCGATTTCCGCGTTCAGGCGTGCCTTGGAGGCTTCGACATCGAGCGCGTCGGCATAAACGCCTTGCTGCAACAGCTGGGCCTTGGCATCGTCCTTGGCCAGCGCCGTGGTCAGCGCCTTGTTGAGCTTGGCGACGATGGGGGCCGGCGTGCCCGCCGGCGCCATCACGCCGAAGAGCGAACTGACGTTAAAGCCGCTGAAACCCTGTTCCTCGGCGGTGGGAATGTCCGGCAGCATCGAGACGCGTTGGGGCGTAAGCACGGCCAGCGGACGCAGCTGGCCGGACTTGATGAAGGAGATCGCGGCGGGAACCGTCTCCGTCATGGTCTCGACCTGGCCGCCGACCAGGTCCGTCATGGCCGGGCCGCTGCCGCGGTAGGCCACGTGCTCGATCTTGACGCCCGCGATCTGCTTGAACAGTTCCATGGCCATGCGCTGGGGCGCGCCGGCGCCTGACGAGGCGAAGTTGAGTTTGCCGGGATTCGCCTTCGCGTAGCTCACCAGCTCGGACAGCGATTTGATCGGCAGCTTGGGATTGACCACGGCCACCAGCGGCACGAAGCCGACCACGCCGACAGGCGCGAAGTCCTTGCGCAGATCGTACGGGATGGTGTCCTTCTCCAAGGTCGCCATGACCGAATGCGAGGTCAGCGCGCCCATCAGCAAGGTATAGCCGTCGGGCTGGGCGCGCGCCACTTCGGCCGCTCCGATATTGCCGCCTGCTCCGCCCCGGTTCTCGATCACGACCTGGCCGCCGATCTCTTCGCTCAGGCGCTGGCCCACGATGCGCCCGATCACGTCGGTCGCGCCTCCCGGCGGATACGGAATGATCAGGCGGATGGGCTTGCTGGGATAGCTGTCGGCAGCCTGCGCGGATGCATGGCCAGGAATGGCGAACGCGGCGGCCGCGACAAAGGCGGCCGCAACGATGTTGATGCGCTTGCGCGCGGCGTGCTTACAGAACATTTTTGTCTCCCGATGCGTTCTTATGGCTTGAAAGCTCTAGACGCATGTTCGCAAACTCTCGCCTGCGAAAAGAGAAAAAAATTTATGTTCTGTCAAAAAAATCCGTGAGAGTTCCAGGACGTCCGGATGAGGAAAATCCGGACAGCACTTCGGTTTTGTAAGATAGGGTTCTTGAGTCGCCGGCGTCCGGACTGCGGGATTCCGATGCTCGCCCCGGTGGGGCTGCGCTTCGGATCCCTCCGCCCGGCCACCGGCTCAAGGCATCTGCCCATGAGCAAGATCCAAAACCACCGCATCAGGTGACTGTCAGCCGAGGACCCCGGAGCCATCCGAAGCGCAGCCCCAGCGGGGCGAGCATCGGAATGGCGCAGGGC